>NZ_JBEXSI010000035.1:0-78886 GCF_040613515.1 Streptomyces sp. NPDC006261 | reverse complement strand
GGCGTACCGGTGCACCGGTACGCCCCCAGCCCCTTCTCCCTCAGGTCCCTCAGCCGGTGAAGATCTCCACGGCCGTCCAGATCGCCAGGCCCAGCATGCAGATCCCGCCGATGCGCTGCACGGTCTTCAGCGGTACGCGCTTGGCGATGAACTTGCCCGCGAGCAGCGCCAGAGCCGAGACGGACATCAGGGCGGCGGCCGACCCGATCGCGGTGGACCAGGTGCCGTTGCTCGCGGCCAGGTTGGCGGTGGTGATCTGGGTCAGGTCGCCCCACTCACTGATGAAGACCGCCATGAACGCGGTCGAGTAGACCGGCCAGAAGCCGGTCACGGTCTTCACTCCGGCGTCGTCATCGTCGTTGCCGGCGCTGCCGCGCAGCAGGATGAACGCGCCGAACGCGAAGAGCGAGGCCGAGACGAGCTTGACGGTCCAGTCGGGCAGCAGCCCGATCAGGCTGCCCGCGCCCACGGCGATGGCGACGTGCACGACGAATGCGGACGACGTGCCGAACCACACGTACAGCGGGCGCATCCGCGTGCCCATGGCCAGCGACGCGAACATCGTCTTGTCGGGAAGCTCCGCGAGGAAGATCAGCCCGAAGGCGGTGATGATCGCCAGAGGGTCGAGGTGCATTCCGGTGGCTTTCTGTGCGAGCCGGGCCCCGGATCTTCGCGAAGCGCCGCTCGGGCTGTTCGGAGGACCACTCGGCCCGGCATGACGGCAGCGCCCACAGGGCGTGGACGTGTCATACAGGACCGAAGGTCTCGCCCGCCCGTGGAGCGACCCTTTCCAGGTCTCACGAGCCCGGCCACCGGGAACCCGAGGGTTCCAGTGTGTCGACGACCGGTTTGCGGGGCTACTCCCCTTCGCAGCCATCAACACTACCCCACCGCGTCGGCCAGGGGTGTGGGTGTTCGAAGCGGGGGAGCCTCGGTAGAGTCGCGGTGATCACCCGGAACAGCGGTGGTCACCCCGCTCCCCTACCCTCCTCCCGCCGACCGGAAGAGCCCGCATGAGCCGCCGCCCCCGCAAGGACGTGCCCGCCCAGAGCGTTCCCCGGCCCACCGTGAGCGTCTGCCGGGGCTGCTGCTGCGGTACCGAGAAGATCCCGGGCGTCGACCACGCCGCCCAGCTGGCCAGGCTCCGCTCCGGCCTGGAGGGCGCCGCCACCGTACGGGCCGTCGAGTGCCTGGACGCCTGCGAGCAGGGCAACGTGATCGTCGTCCAGCCGTCTTCCGAGGGCCGCCGCGCCGGAGGCCGCCCCGTCTGGCTCGGCCTGGTCAACGACGAGCACGCGGAGCAGGACGTCATCACCTGGGCGGCGGCCGGCGGCCCGGGACTCGCTGACGCCCCCGACATCCTCGACCTGTACGTGTTCCAGCCCTCGCGCCGGGTCCGGGCGGGACTGGAGACGCCGTAGGGGCCGTCGTCGGAGTGCCGGCACAGGGGACCGGTCTCCTCTCCGGGCTCCGGACCGCCGGCCAGTCGCCCCGGCCGTCGCCCAGGGCGCGCGGCAGCGCCGTACCGATCGGTTCCCGGACGACCTCGACAGGGGTCGTGCGCCGAGAACGCGGATCGCGAACGCTTTTCGCCGGGTACAGTTCGGCCATGGCCAAGGTGAGCGTCAGTCTGGACGCCGAACTCGTCGTCGAAGTCATGGTCCTCGCGGGTGTGGGCAGCCCTCAGGACGCGGTGGAACTCGTGGTGCGCGACTACATCGCCCGCGGCCACCGCACCGAGGCGCTGGTCGCCGAACGCGAGGAGTCGCCGCGGGACGTGGAGATCAAGCCCGAGGCCCAGCAGGGCTGAGGCCTCCTGCCCCGGCCGTGGACCCCGGCAGGCTGACGCTTCTCCTGCCCGAGCCTCGGCCCCGGCAGGCTGACGCCTCCTACCCGGCCGGCTTCCCGTCCTCCAGCTCCACCGTGCCGGCACCGGACTCCAGCACGTCCAGGGCCGCCCGCACGCGCCCCTCCAACCGCCCGAGCAAGTGGACGGGCAGGTCGGCCGGGGCGACCAGCTTCCAGGAGAGCAGCTCCTCCTCCTGGAGCCGGATCGCCGCGAACTGCTCCGGGGTGAGCACCCCGCCGTCGTACAGGTACGCCACGATCGGCGGCCGGCCAGGACCCCGCGTCCAGTCGATGGCGAGCAGCCGCCCAGGTGCCAGGTCGAGCCCGATCTCCTCCATCGTCTCGCGCCGGGCGCCCTGCCGGGGGCCTTCGCCGGTCTCCGACTCGACCGTCCCGCCGGGCAGCGCCCAGCCCTCGCGGTAGTTCGGCTCGACGAGCAGGACCCGTCCGTCGGCGTCGCGGAAGAGGCACGCGGCTCCGGCCAGGACCTTGGGGAGCCCGGCGATGTACGTGGCGTAGTGCGCATCGGTAGTCGTCACGGCCGACAGCGTAGCGGGGGAGCGGGGGAGGGCGGGGACGGGCGGTTCCGGACGGCCATGGGCAGATCAGGGGTCGTGCGGATAGGGTCGGGGCGGCGCGACTGCCTGTTCGAAAGCAAGGGATGCAAGGTGACGGACGGAGCAGATGTGGAGACCGCCCGCGTGCTCGTCGCGGCGGACAAGTTCAAGGGCTCGCTCACGGCCGTACAGGTCGCGGAGCGGGTGACGGCCGGGCTGCGGCGCGTCGTCCCCGGCGTACGGGTGGAGACCCTGCCCGTCGCGGACGGCGGCGACGGCACGGTCGCGGCGGCGGTGGCCGCCGGATTCGAGCGCCGCGAGGCGCGGGTGACCGGGCCCCTCGGGGACCCGGTGACGGCGGCGTACGCGCTGCGCGAAGGCACCGCCGTGGTGGAGATGGCCGAGGCCTCGGGCCTCCAGCACCTGCCCGACGGGGTGTTCGCCCCGCTGACGGCCACCACGTACGGCTCGGGGGAGCTGCTGAAGGCCGCCCTCGACGCCGGGGCGACGACCATCGTGTTCGGGGTCGGCGGCAGCGCCACCACGGACGGCGGCGCGGGCATGCTGGCCGCGCTCGGGGCCCGCTTCCTGGACGCGGACGGCAAGCCCGTCGGCCCCGGCGGCGGGGGGCTGGCCGAACTCGCCGAGGCCGATCTTTCCGGGCTCGACCCGCGCCTCGCGCACGTCGGCCTGATCCTGGCCAGCGACGTGGACAACCCGCTGACGGGGCCCAAGGGCGCCCCCGAGGTGTACGGGCGGCAGAAGGGCGCGAGCGAGGAGGACATCGCGGTCCTCGACGCGGCCCTGAACCACTACGCCTCGGTCCTGGGGCCGGAGACCGCGGCCCTGCCCGGCGCCGGAGCGGCCGGAGGCATCGGTTACGGGGCGCTCGTCGCCCTCGGTGCCCGCTTCCGGCCCGGCATCGAGGTCATGCTCGACGTCCTCGGCTTCGCCCCCGCGCTCGCCCGCGCCACGCTGGTCATCACCGGCGAGGGCTCGCTGGACGAGCAGACCCTGCACGGCAAGGCCCCGGCGGGGGTCGCCGCGGCGGCCCGGCAGGCCGGGATCGAGGTCGTCGCGGTCTGCGGCCGCCTCACGCTGTCGCAGGAGGCTCTGAGCGGGGCGGGCATCGCGCGCGCCTACGCCCTGGCCGAGCTGGAACCGGACCCGGCCGTCTCGATGGCCCAGGCCGGACCGCTGCTGGAACGGGCGGCCGAGTCGATCGCCCGGGACTTCCTGAGCTGACCGACGAGGTGGGGCCGGGCGTACGGAACGTACGCCCGGCCCCACCTCCTGCTGCGCTGCGGGCCCCCCGGGGTCGCTCACACCCGTGCCGCCGCCGACATGCGCAGCGCTTCAAGCGCCAGCACCGTCTCGACCAGCTCGCGCGGGTGCGACAGCGACCGTGAGGTCAGCCGTTCCAGCCGCCGCAGCCGGTTGAACACCGTGTTCCGGTGGCACCGCAGCCGCACCGCGGCCCGCCCCACCGAACCCCCGCACTCCAGCCACGCCTCCAACGTCCCCACCAGCAGCGCCCGTTCCGCCGGAGCCAGCACCAGCAGCGGGCCGAACACCTCCGCGACCAGCCGGGCGGACAGCTCCGGCACGCTCGCCACCAGGGCCGTCGGTAACCGCTGGTCCAGCGCCACGATCTCGCGCGTCCCCGGACCGCAGGCCAGCAGTGCCGCCCCGGCGAGCCGACGGGCGAGCCCCAGCTCCGCCAGGCCGCCCACCACCGGACTGACGCCGCCCGGCCCCGCCCCGGCCTCCCCGAGCCGCGCGACCGGTCCGGCGAGGCCTCCCGGCCCCAGCAGGACGACCCCCACCTCCCCGCACCAGCACCACCGCACCCCGTCCGCATCCGGGACCGCGGCAGGTGCGCCCAGCACCACCACCGCGTAACGCCCCCGCTCGGGCAGCCCGAGGCCCCGCGCCGCGCGCCGCACCTGGTGCGGCTGGGCGGACCCGGCCAGCAGTGGGCCGAGCAGTCCCGCGGCCCCGGTGTCCCGCCGCATCTCCCGCCCCCCTTCGCCGGACCGGTCCCATCTCCCCGGTGACCGACGAGGATGCCACCGGCCGCGCGCACGGGAGCCTGCCCGTCCGTGCCTCTGTGCGCGTGCACAACGAGGCCCTTCGATCGCTGGTCACCCGCATCGAGTCCGCCCCACCCCGTGGACGCGCGCTCCGGCCGGTGTTGGTCTGTGGCACCACACGACGCCACACCCCCACAGATGAGCACCACCCATCAGCACGACACGAGAAGGCGGAAGGAGGAGGACGCATGGCAACGCTAGAGATCCGCGCACTGTCCGTCGGCTACGGCCCGGTCCGCGCTCTGCGCGACATCTCCGTCGATGTGCCGGACGGCGCGATCACCGCCGTACTCGGCGGCAACGGCGCGGGCAAGACCACGCTGCTGCGGGCCGTATCGCGGACCCTCGGCTTCCACCGCGGCACGGGCACCGGCACCATCCGGTTCGACGGCCGTCCCCTGGAGGGGCTGCGGCCCGCCCAGGTGGTGGCCGCGGGAGTGGTCCAGGTACCGGAGGGCCGCCAGGTCTTCGCCCGGATGACGGTGGCCGACAACCTGCGCGCGGGCGCCCTCGGGGCGCGCGGCGGGCGCAAGCAGACGAGCGCCGCACTGGCCCGCGTCCACGAACTGTTCCCGGTCCTCTCGGACCGCGCGCACCAGCGGGCCGGTCTCCTCTCCGGTGGCGAGCAGCAGATGCTGGCGATGGGCCGCGCCCTGATGGCGGGACCCCGGCTGCTCCTGCTGGACGAGCCCTCGCTCGGCCTCGCCCCGCTGATGGCGGCCCGGATCGCGGAGACCGTGCAGGAGATCAACGCGAGCGGCACGTCCGTCATGCTCGTCGAGCAGAACGCGGCCATCGCGCTGCGCCTCGCCTCGACGGCGTACGTCCTGGACGTCGGCGAGGTCGCCCTGCACGGGCCGGCCGCCGAACTGGCCGCCTCCGACGAGGTGCGCCGCCGCTATCTCGGCGTGGTCGACGAGGAGGCCGCCGCCGATGGCGATGTGGCGTCCCGCAACCGGCGCACCCTGAGCAGGTGGGAAGCGTGAAGGCCGCACCCACCGCCGCCACCGGCGCATCCACCACCGAACCGGCCGCCCTCACCGTCTCCGACGTGACCGTACGGTTCGCCGGGCTCACCGCCCTCGACGCCGTCTCCTTCACCGTCGAACCCGGCAGCGTGCACGCCGTCATCGGCCCCAACGGCGCGGGCAAGTCCACCTGCTTCAACGTCCTCTCGGGCGTCTACCGCGCCTCCGCCGGCACCGTCCGCCTCGGCACCACCGAGCTCACCGGACTTTCGCCGCACACCATCGCCGACCTCGGCGTCGCCCGCACCTTCCAGAACATCGCGCTCCCGCCGCACGCGACCGTCGCCGACAGCCTGCTGCTCGGCCGCCACAGGCTCACCCGCTCCGGCTTCCTCGCCACCGGCCTGCGGCTCCCGTCCGCCGCACGCGAGGAGCGGCGCCACCTGGACCGGGTCCGCGAGATCGCCGAATTCATCGGCCTGGAGGCCGCGCTGAGCCGCCCGGCGGGCTCGCTCCCGTACGGGCAGCAGAAGCTCGTCGAGCTCGGCCGTGCCCTGTGCATGGAACCCCGGGTCCTGCTCCTGGACGAGCCGATCGCCGGGATGACCGCCGACGAACGCCGCCGTACCGCGGCCGTCGTCGCCGATGTCCGCGACAGCCTCGGCATCTCCATCGTGCTGGTCGAGCACGACATGGGTGTGGTGATGCGGCTGGCGGACGCGGTGACCGTACTCGACTTCGGACGCAGGATCGCGGGCGGCACCCCCGCCGAGGTCCAGAACGACCCGGCCGTCGTCCAGGCCTACTTGGGAGCACCGGAATGACCACGTTCATCGAACTTCTCCTCGGCGGCCTGTCGATCGGTTCGGTCTACGCACTGATCGCCCTTGGCTTCGTCGTCATCTTCAAGGCCACCGAGGTCGTCAACTTCGCCCACGCCTCCCTGCTGTTGGCGGGCGGCTACGTCACCGCGGTCCTCCACGACGACATCGGGTTCTGGCCCGCACTGCTCGTCGGGATCGCCGGGGCCGCGACCGTCGGGGCGGCCATCGAGTTCTTCGTGATGCGCCGCTACCGGGGCAGCGACCACAGCGTCCTGGCCATCGTCACCATCGGCGTCGACATCCTCCTCATCACCGAACTCACCCGCCGCATGGGCACGGACGTCCTCGCGCTCGGCGACCCGTGGGGCAACGAGGTGGTGAACATCGGCGGGATCACCCTCGCCCAGACCAGGATCGCCGCGTTCCTCGCCGCAGGGCTCCTCATCACCGTGTTCCTCCTGGCCTTCCGCTACACCTCGTGGGGGGTCTCGATGCGGGCCGCCGCCGAGAACCCGCAGACCGCGGCCCTCATGGGCATCAGGCTGGGCCGGGTCTCGCTCGCCGCCTGGGCCGTCGCCGGAGCCCTCGCCGCCGTCGCCGCCCTCTTCCTCACCGTCTTCCCGACCCCCGGCCTGGAGCGCGCCACCTCGCTCGCCGCGCTCAAGGCGTTCCCCGCCGCGATCCTCGGCGGACTCGACTCCACCACCGGGGCGCTCGTCGGCGGACTCATCGTCGGCGTCACCGAGTCGCTCGCCACCGGCTACCAGAGTGATCTCGCCTTCCTCGGCCGGGGCATCGGCGATCTGGCGCCCTACCTGGTGATGGTCGCGGTCCTGCTCATCCGGCCCGCGGGACTCTTCGGCACGAAGGAGCTCGCCCGTGTCTGACACCGCCGCCCCCGAAGCCCCGGCCGCGCCCACCCCCGCACCCGCACCCGGTGGCGCGGAGACCCTCACCGACCGGCTGCGCCGGCCCCGTACGTACGCCGTCCTCATCGCCTCCGTCCTGCTCCTCGTCCTCCCCTTCTACCTGGACCGCTTCTGGCTCCAGGCCGGGCTGTTCGCGATGGCGGCGGCGATCGGTGCCATCGGGCTCAACATGCTCACCGGCGCCACCGGCCAACTCTCCATGGGCCACGCCTTCTTCCTCGCCGTCGGCGCGTACGGCTACTGCGTCCTGGCGGGGGAGTCCAGCACCGAGAACGGCCACACCCTGACCGGGCTCGGACTGCCCACCTGGCTGGCCGCGATCCTCGCCGTCCTGCTCGCAGGGGCCGCCGGAGGGCTGTTCAGCCCGATCGCCGGGCGGCTGCGCGGCGCCTACCTCGGTATCGCGACGCTCGCGCTGATCTTCATCGGACAGCACGTCCTGTTCAACGCGGGTTCCCTGACCGGCGGTTACAACGGGCGGGCCGTACCGCCGCTCTCCCTCTTCGGGTTCTCCTTCGACGACACCGAGGTCGTCGTCGCGGCCGTCCCGTTCGGCTCCTCGGAGAAGCTCTGGTACGTGGGCCTGGCCGCCCTGCTGCTCAGCGCCCTGTTCGCCCGGGGAGTGCTCCGGGGCAGGCCGGGCCGGGCCATGAACGCCATCCGCGACCACCGGATCGCGGCGGGCGTCATGGGCGTACCGGTAGCGCGCTACCG
The DNA here is from genome assembly GCF_040613515.1 of Streptomyces sp. NPDC006261. Classification (NCBI taxonomy): domain Bacteria; kingdom Bacillati; phylum Actinomycetota; class Actinomycetes; order Kitasatosporales; family Streptomycetaceae; genus Streptomyces; species Streptomyces sp. NPDC006261. The sequence continues at coordinate 70,953 of NZ_JBEXSI010000035.1, read as the reverse complement.
GGCCGGTGTCTTCGTCCTGTCCTCGATGTACGCGGGCCTCGCGGGCGTCCTGCTCGCGCTGGTCTTCCAGCGGACCGTGCCCGAGTACTTCGGCATGATCCTGTCCCTCGAATACCTCGCCATGATCGTCATCGGCGGGCTCGGCAGCGTCGCGGGAGCCGTCGTCGGCGCCTTCTTCGTCTCCCTGCTCCCGCAGGTGCTCACGCACTACAGCGACTCCCTCCCGTTCGTCTCCGCCCCCGGTACGGGCGGTCTGGCACCCGGTGAGGCGTCCCGCTATCTGTACGGCGCCGCGGTGGTCGCGGTGGTCCTGTTCCTGCCCGGCGGCCTCGCCCGCCTCGGCATCGCACTCCCACGCGTCACCCGTCCTAGGAAATCAGGGGAGAAGAAATGAAACTCAGAGCGCTCACGGCCGTGGTCGCGGCCCTCACCGTCACCCTCGTCGGGTGCAGCGGCAAGGCGACCGAAGGGAAGGGCGACGAGCAGGACAAGGCCGGGATCAAGACCGGTCCCGGCGTCACCTCCTCGGCGATCTCGCTCGGTGTCCTCACCGACATGACCGGCGTCTACGCCTCGCTCGGCAAGAGCGTCACCCAGGCCCAGCAGCTGTGGGTGAAGCAGATCAACGCCAAGGGCGGCATCTGCGACCGGAAGATCGAGCTGACGGTACGGGACCACGGCTACGACCCGCAGAAGGCCATCGCCGGCTACACCGAGCTGGAACCGAAGGTGCTCGGCTTCACCCAGTTCATCGGATCCCCGTTCGTCGCCGCCGTCGAACAGCGTATCGACGGCAAGGACAAGGGGCTCGTGCTGCCGCAGGCCTGGTCGGCGAATCTGCTCGGCTCCCCGTACATCCGCGTCGTCGGCGCCACGTACGACATCGAGACCATCAACCTGATCGACCACCTGCTCAAGGAGAAGCGGATCGCCAAGGGCGACAAGATCGGTCACGTGTACTTCGAGGGCGACTACGGCGAGAACGCGCTCACCGGCTCCAAGCACGCGGCCAAGGAAGCCGGTCTCACCGTCGTCGAGCAGAAGATCAAGCCCACCGACAACGACATGACGGCCCAGGTCGCCGCCCTCAAGCAGGCCGGTGTGAAGGCCGTCGTCGTCAGCGCGGGCCCGCGCCAGGCGGCTTCGCTGGTCGGCGTCGCGGCCGCCACCGGCTTCAACGTCCCCGTCGTCGGCAACAACTCGGCCTACGCGCCCCAGCTGTTGAAGACCCAGGCGGGCCCGGCCCTCCTGAAGGACTACTACATCGCCTCCTCCACCCTGCCCATCGGCGACCCCGGCGACGGGCCGTCCCTGCTCGCGAAGGAGTACGCGTCGCAGTACCCGAACGACGTCCTCGACAACGGCGTCGTCGCGGGCTGGACGGCGGCCTCCATCTTCGGCGAGGCACTGGACAAGGCGTGCGACAACAAGGACCTCACCCGCGAGGGCGTCGACAAGGCGCTGCTCACGATCAAGGGCTACGGAACCGAGTTCGGGGTCACCCACGACTTCTCCGACCCCGCGGCGCCGTCCACCCGGGAGAGCGTCATCATGAAGCCGGACGCCAAGGTCCCCGGCGGGCTGAAGGTCATCAGCCCGGCGTCGGTCTCCGAGGCGGCCAAGTCGTTCACGACGAAGTGACGCTCTGAGCAAGCGGATGGGCCCGGCCGCGGGACAGCGGCCGGGCCCGCCCTCCTGCCCTGCTCAGCTGGTGTGCGCCTGCACTTCGGAGAGCTGGGCGGCCGGCCAGCCGGTGTTGCCGGTGAACGTCAGCAGCAGATTGGCGGGCCGAGGTCCCGGGCCGGGGCGTGGGGCTGGTGGGGGAGGGGTCACGGGAGGTCCGTCCTTGCGGCTCGGGGGCTCTGCGGACGCCCCTGAGGCCAAGGGCACCCCCGCAAGGAAGTCTGTGCCCATGCGCAAAAGATTGCTTCGGGGCTCAAATCAACTGCTCAGGGCGGGATGTGACGAGCCCTCACCCGGTCCAGGCGCCAACCCGCCCCGGAGGAGGCCGACGTGATCAGATCTCGCGGCCGTCCATTCCGATGTACCGGAAACGTCCCCGCTCCACGCGGTAGATGAAGACCCCCGTGCCCGCGTACATCCCGTTGGCGGGCTCGAACGCATAGCCCTTGGAGACGCCCTTGTACCGCGTCGACCGCAGCACGGGCAGCATGTCCTGCCGCGTCACCGTCTTTCGGCCCAGCCCCTCCGCGCAGGCCGCGATCAGCCCGACCGCGTCGTACGCCTCGGCGGCCAGCAGCGGCGGCGCACCGTCGAAGCGCTTGCGGTACGCGGCGGCGAAGGGGTGCACCGACGGTACGGAGGCGGGGTCGGCGGCCGTCGACACGACCAGCCACCCCGCCGCGTTCTCGCCCGCCTCCGCCAGGAACCGGGGGTCGTGCACGGCCTGGGTACCGATCCTCGGCCCCAGGAACCCGGCCTTCGTCAGCGCCCGTGCGAACCGGCCCCCATCCCGCCACCCGCCCCCGTACACCACCGCCCCCGGCTTCTTCGCGACGATCCGCTCCGCCTCGGCGTCCAGGTCACGGGTGCCCTCCCGCACCGTCTCCGCGAGGACCGTCCGGCCGTTGCCCCGCAGCCCCGCGTCCAGGAACCGCGTGGTCTGGCGCCCGTACTCGGTGCCGTCGTCCACCAGGGCCACGGTGCCGATCTCGTACGCGCCCAGGAACTGCGCCACCGGCAGCATCTGCATGTCGTTGCGCGGCCGGGCGCACAGGAAGATCCGGTTGAGGTTCCTGGTGTCCCCGTCGACCACGCTGAGCAGCGGCAGCGCCGCCTCGTCGTACGCCACCAGCGCCTCGCGCGCCGCGTCCGTGCCGGTCGCCCCGATCGCCGCCACCAGCAGCGGGTCCTCGGCGAACCGCCGTACCGCCGCCTTCGCCCGCGCCTCGTCACCGCCGTCGTCGGCCGTGGTCAGACGCAGGGTGAACGGCGCGCCCTTGCGGGCGTTGTGCTCCTCGACCGCGAGGAGCGCCGCCCGCTCCTGGCCCTTGCCGATGGCCGCCGAGGGGCCGCTGAGGTCGGCCTGGAGCCCGATGCGCAGCTCGGGCCGGGCGGTGGCGCTCTTGTCGCCGTCCCCCTTGCCGCCCTCCCCCCTTTCGTCGTCGCCCGGATCCTTCTCGCCCCCGAACGCCGTGGCCAGCCAGGCGGTGGTCCCGCCCGCCGCCGCGAGGACCGCGCCCCCGGTGACGTACGTGAGGAAGCGCCGGCGCCCGGGTGAGGCGGGGACGGCTGTGGTATCCCGGCTCCCGGCACCGGTCGCGCCCGTCTCCGCCGTGGATCCGGCGTCCAGGCTGGTCGCCTCGATGTCGGGCAGGGCGAGCATCCGCGCCGAGCGCTCGGCGATGAGATGGGTGACCGGGGCGGGCAGCCAGCTGCCGCCCGACGCGTCCTCGGCGAACGCCCGCATGATGTCCCCCGCGGTCGGCCGCCCGCCCGGGTCCTTCGACAGGCACCCCTCCACCACGGGCCGCAGCCCCGGCGGCAGAGCGCCGAGATCCGCCGGGTCGTAGACCGTACGGAAGAGCATCGCCTCGACCGGCCCGCTGCCGAACGGCCGCCCGCCGGTCGCCGCGTACACCAGGACACAGCCCAGCGAGAAGATGTCGCTCGGCGGGCCGATCCGCCGCCCCTGCGCCTGCTCCGGGGAGAGGAAGCCGGGCGATCCGACGATCGCGTCCGTCGCCGTGAGGACCGTGTCGTCCAGGGCCCGCGCGATCCCGAAGTCGATCAGCCGGGGACCGTCAAGACCCAGCAGGACGTTCCCCGGCTTCACATCCCGGTGGACGAGCCCCGCCCCGTGGACGGCCTCCAGCGCCTCCGCCAGCATGGAGCCGAGCGCCCGCACACTGCGCTCGGGCAGCGGCGCCCCGCCCCCCACCGCCTCGCTCAGGGCAGGCCCCGGCACGAACTCGGTGGCCAGCCACGGCGCGGCCGCCTCGGTGTCGGCGTCGACCACCGGCACCGCCCACCGGTTGCGCACCTGCCGGGCGATCGCCACCTCGCGCCGGAACCGGGTGCGGAACCCGGCGTCGTCCGCGTACTCGGCCCGGATGAGCTTGATGGCCACCAGTGCGCCGCCGGGCGACCGGCCCAGCAGCACCACGCCCATGCCCCCGGCGCCGAGCCGGCCGAGGATGCGGTACCCGGCGATCCGCGCCGGGTCCGTAAAACGGAGCGGTTCCATCAGCGGTTACGTCCTCGCATCGTGTCGTACGCCCGAGGGCGCTGCCGGCAACAGGTCCTGGCCCGCGCTCACTTCAGTTCCAGCTCGACGCGGTAGAGCACCTTGGCGCCGCCCTCGGCGGCGATCCGCAGCAGGTCGGCGTTCTGGTAGCCCTCGGCGCCCTTGACCGAGACGGCCGTGGTGACCGGACCGATCCGGGACTTGGTCCAGACGTAGTCCTGGGTTCCGCCCGAACCGGGACCGGTGTACTTCCCCGCCTCGAACAGCGAGGCGTCCGCGTTGCGCACGTCCTTCTGGTCGAACTGCAGCGACATCAGCCCGCTCAGCCGCTGCCCGCTGCCCAGCTCCTGCGCCGGGCAGCGGAAGCTCTCCTGGACGGTGTCCTTGATCTCCCGGTCCGCACCCTCGACGGTCTTGTGCACCGTCACGGTCACCGCCCCCTGGACCCGCCCCTTGCCGTCCTGGGCCGGGATGTCGAGCCGCCGGGTGAAGGTGTCCAGCACCCCGTCGGGCAGCGCGGTCCGGCTCCAGACGCAGGAATCGGCCAGTACCGGCCAGGTGCCGCCGCTCTCGTACGGCGTGTGCCGCACCATTCCCGCCGCCCAGTCGGCCTCCCCGAGCGCTGCGTTACGCGTCAGCCCGCGGGCCTCCGCCGCCGTCTTCGGGACCCGGGCCGGGGCGGGAGTGAACTCGTACGCGCCGGGCAGCGCACCCGGCTCCTCGGTCTCCTCCGGCTCCTTCGGGTCCGGCGGCCCTGACGGATCCGCCGACTCCCCGGCCTGCCGCGCGGAGCTCGACGGCTTCGGATCCGGGCCCTCCCCGGTCTTCGTCGCCGAGCTCCCGCAGCCTGCCAGCAGGACACCTGCCGCCGCGACCGCCACCGCACGTGCCCCGTTGCGTCTGTGCTTCGTCATCATCGGACCCCCGTCGTCCCCCTGCCCCGCGCCCCGCCCGAGACGTCGGGGCGTCGGGTGCGAGGTGATTCTAGAAGTCCGGCGCGCCGGTTTGACGGGAACCCCGTACTCGTCCCGCTGCCAGAACTTCTCAGCCACCTGGAGGGGTTCGCCTCTGGTCCGGGGAAGTGGGCCGTGGTATGCGCCGTCGGCTGCGGGCGCCGATGGCTGAAATCAGGTCACGGTGCGCGGACGGGAGTCCCGTACGGCGGGCGGTGACGGGGGCTCGGGCGCCCTGTGACCACCCTGTACGGGTTCCGTGTTCGGCGGAAAATTGGTCTGGACCACTTGGGGTGACGGTGGTTAGCTCGTTTCCGGACCCGGGGTCGCCGGGCCGCGGGCCGTTCCGTTCCGGTCCGCGTATCCGCTGCCTGCCCGCGTCCTGCCGAGAGGATCCATCCCGTGATCGACATCGTGGCCGTGCTCAGGGCCGAGGACGCCGTACTGGACTTCCTCTCCGTGCTCACCGCCCCCGGGCCCGCACTCACCGCCCCCGCGCCCACCGGTCACCGGGGCGGGGCGCACGAGGGTCACGAGGTCCATGTCCTGCTCGGCGACACCGCCGAGCACCTGGTGCTCCCGGCGGGCCTGCCGCTCGCGGAGCGCCTCGCCTCCGTCGCCCGGCACATCCGGCCCGTCGACGAGGGCGCCGTATCGCCGGGGCCACCGGCGCTGGCCACGCTGATCGAGGCGGCGGCGAAGGGGGCACAGGCCCGGCTCTGGACCCACTCGCCCGCGGACACCCGGCGCAGCAGGGGCCGCCTCGGCCGGGACGCCGCCGCTGCCGTCCCCTCGGGCGGGCCGCCCGTCCTGCACGCCGTCGGCCATTCGCCGTACCTCCAGTTCATCAGCGACCTCGACCGGCCAATGGACCGCGCCGGGGTCGAGGCCAAGCTCGCCTTCGTCAACCGGCACTGCGGGCACCTGCTGCGCACCGACTCCGCCGAGTACGTAATCCGGACGGGGCGGGTCCACGCCACCGAGCGGTTCTTCGCCGCAGGGCCGGCGGAGGAGCGCGAGCGGCTGTTCGCGCTCCTGGCCAGCCTCGACGAGGACGCGGCCTCGGTGCCCGACCCGTGGGAGTTCGCCACCTCCGCGTACGAGGCGGAGCGGCTGGACAGCACCGTCGCGTGGATCGCCGGGCACTGTCCGCCCGGCAGCGGTCCCCTCATCGAGGTCGGCGCCTGCGAAGGGGCGCTCACCGCCCGGCTCACGGAGAAGGGCTTCACCGTCCACGCGACCGAACCCAACCCCGCCTTCCGCCGACGGCTGGCCGAACACGTCGGTGACGCCGCCCGGGTCCACCCCGCCTCCCTGGAGGAGCTGGCCGCCCGGCCGGAGCTGCCAGGAGCGGCCTACCTCCTGATCGAGATGCTCTACTACGGCCAGGACCTCGCCCTGCTGGACCGGCTCCCCGCCGACCTGGTCTTCGTCGCCCTCGAACCCGAGACGATCGCCACCCGGCTGACCCCCTGGCTGGAGAGTGCCCCGCACTGGGAGAAGGCCGGCGACGATACTCCGCTGGTCGCCCCGGCGCTGGAGACGGTCTGCGGTGGCCGCGCCTACCTCGGCAAACGCGGCAGCGTCGGTGTCCTGCTCCGGCGCACCGGCGCCTGACGGAGTCCACCATGTACGACGTCTGTGTCGGGCTCGGCTACCACTGCGAGTCGACCTACCAGCTCCGCCGCATCACCGGCGTCGAGCGTGCCCACTTCTTCGACTGGCTCGACCTCGACCTCGCCGCCGTACGGGAGATCATCGAGGCCGACTTCGCCAATGTGCTGCGCCCCGGCCTGAGCGAACCCTTCAGCAACGGCCTCTGCGTACGGGACCGGGGCTCGGACATCCGCTTCTTCCACGACTTCCACGCCCCGGGCGGCGCCCCGCTGACCCCGGCCCTCATCGCGGAGCAGCATCCGGCGGTCCGGGAGAAGTTCGCTCACCTCGCCGACCGCTGGCGGGCCCTGACGGCCTCCCGGTCCCGTGTCCTGTACGTCCACCACGACGCGTTCGACGAGAGCGGCCCCGGCGACCTGGCGGCCCTGCACGGGCTCCTGCGCTCCCGCTACCCGGACCACGTCTTCGATCTGCTCTGGCTGCGCCGTACGCCCCCGGAGGACACCGCCGCCCTCCCGCCCGGGATCACCTGGTCCACCGTCGCCGGCCAGCCCGGTCGCTGGGAGGGCAGCGACGCGGCCTGGGACGCCGCGCTGGCCGCCCTGGACATCCCCAGGGCCCCGGCACCCTGACCGCCCCCATCCCTCCGGAGGAACCGTGCCCGTACCGCCCCCCTGGCGCACCCTCGTCGTCTCCCCGCACTTCGACGACGCCGCGCTCTCCCTCGCCGGGCTCCTGCCCACCCTCCCCGGCCCCGTCGCCGTCGTCACCGTCCACGGCGGGCCCCCGCCGCCCGGTTCCCCCGTCTCCTGGTGGGACGGCGTCTGCGGCTTCACCACCGCCGCCGAGGCCCACCGGGTCCGCAGTGCCGAGGACGCCCGCGCCTGCGAGCTGCTGGGCGCCGAGCAGGTCCTGATCGACCACCCCGACGGCCCGTACGTCACCGAGGACGACGGACCGGAAGCACTCGACGCCCTCCTCCGTACCCTCGCCCCCACCACCCGGGTCCTCGTACCCCTCGGCACCAACCAGCCGGACCACGAGACCGTACGGCTGCGCGCCCAACGCGCCCTCGCCGCGGCCGGCGCCCCCGCCCCCTGGGTCTACGCCGACCTGCCCTACACCGGGCACCTGCCGGAGTGGGGCACGCCCGAGGCGTCCGGGGCGCTGGCCGCGAGCCAGAAGTGGGGGACCGCCTACCAGGAGCTCACCCGCCGCCACCGGGTCGCCGTCCGGCACGAGCTGGTGCTCTCCGACGAGGAGTGGGCGGCCAAACGCGCGGCGGTCCTCAGCCACGCCTCCCAGCTCGCCGCTCTCGCCCCCGACCACGGCACCTTCCTCGCCCGCACGGGCCCCCTGCGCGCCGAGCTGATCTGGAGCCTGGAGCCCCACGCCTTGGACTGACGCGGGCGCCCGGGAAGCGACGAAGGCCCGGATGCCGGGGAGCATCCGGGCCTTCGCCCTGTTCTGCGTACCGTCCCGCGTACGAACCGCTACGGGAGCTGCGCCGCCCGCGCCTCGCGCCGGTTGTCACGGAAGGTGTTGACCCGTCGCGCCGTGGCGAAGAGGGGGATCACCGCACCGAGGACGACCTGGAGCGCACAGCCGGTCTGGAGCAGCAGGTGACCACCCGGCGCGTCGAACGCCCACGCGGCGAGCAGCCCCATGGCTCCGACGATCCAGCTGAGCATCGCCACCGCGAGGACGCCCCGCGGCTTCGGGTACTCGACCCGGCTCACCATCAGCCACGCCACTCCGATGATCGCGAGCAGCGTCGGGACGAAGGGCAGCTCCAGGAGCACGATCGAGACGACCGTCAGCGCTCCGAAGGGGCTCGGCATGCCCTGGAACATGCCGTCCTTCAAGGTCACACAGGAGAATCTGGCCAGCCTGAGCACCACCGCCAGCAGCACGACGATCGCCGCCAGCGCCGACACTCGCTGATGGGCGTCGTCCGCGACCATTCCGTACACGAGCACGAAGTAGGCCGGGGCGAGCCCGAAGCTGATGAGGTCGGAGAGGTTGTCCAGCTCGGCCCCCATCGGCGAGGAGCGCAGCTTGCGTGCCACGAGCCCGTCGAAGAGGTCGAAGATCGCTGCCATCAGCATGAGGATGACCGCGGTGGCCGCCGAGTGGCGGGCCATCCCCGTCTCCTCGCTGCCCGTGAGGTGCGGGATGAGGATCCCGGTGGTGGTGAAGTACACCGCCATGAATCCGCACGTGGCGTTACCGAGGGTGAGCGTGTCCGCTATCGACAGCCGCATCGAGAGCGGCATGTCCTCCGCGCCGTCGGCGTCGCTCTCCTCGTCGGCCTCCGGCACCCAGCCGACCTTGGTATCCGGATCAACTACGGTCAATTCGAGTCACCCCCGCGGTGGTGGCCTGGCCGACCTCGACCGCGACATCGATACCTTCCGGAAGGTAGATGTCGACGCGCGAGCCGAAGCGGATCAGGCCGACGCGCTCGCCCTGCTCCACCTTCGTGCCCTGGGGGAGGTACGGCACGATCCGACGGGCGACCGCTCCCGCGATCTGCACCATCTCGATGTCGCCGAGCTCGGTGTCGAAGTGCCAGACAACGCGCTCGTTGTTCTCGCTCTCCTTGTTGAACGCCGGAACGAACCCGCCCGGGATGTGCTCGACCGACGTCACGGTGCCCGCCAGCGGCGCGCGGTTGACGTGGACGTTGAGCGGGCTCATGAAGATCGCGACCCGGGTGCGCCCGTCCTTCCACGGCATGATGCTCTGCACCACACCGTCGGCCGGGGAGATGACCCGGCCTTCGGCGATCTCGCGCTCGGGGTCACGGAAGAACCACAGCATGCCCGCCGCGAGCGCGGTGGTGGGCACGGCCACTGCCGCCCAGCGCCCGGACTTGCGGGCGCGGGCCAGGCTGAGGGCCGCGGTGGCGACGGTCGGGAGGAGCCACGGCGAAGCTCCGCGGGCGATGCGGACCCCGCCGCGGTTTGCGGAGGTAGGGCTGTCGGGCATGGATGACCTTCGTAGCGGATGGTGCCGCGCTGGCAACGGGGGACGGCGGCTTTCCGGCGATGCTATCGGTTGCCGGGCGCAACTGGGCAAGCCAGCAGCCGAGTCGGACTGCCGAATGGCACCCGCCGAGGGTGACTCGGTGTGATGTTCTTCGCCACCAAATCACCTCGAAAGGGACAATCAGCCCTCGAATCGGTACTCCTCCAGGAGGCGCCGGCCAATGATCATTTTCTGGATCTCGGCGGTACCTTCACCGATAAGCAGCATCGGGGCCTCGCGGTAGAGGCGCTCGATCTCGTACTCCTTGGAGAAGCCGTAACCGCCGTGGATGCGGAAGGCGTCCTCGACGACTTCCTTGCAGTACTCGGAGGCGAGGTACTTCGCCATCCCTGCCTCCAGGTCGTTACGTTCCCCGGAGTCCTTTTTGCGTGCCGCATTCACCATCATCGCATGGGCGGCCTCGACCTTGGTGGCCATTTCAGCCAATTTGAACTGGATCGCCTGGTGCTGGGCGATCGGCTTGCCGAAGGTGTGGCGCTGCTGGGCGTACGTAACACCCAGCTCGAATGCACGCTGAGCGACGCCGCAACCACGCGCGGCGACATTCACCCGGCCGACCTCGACACCGTCCATCATTTGGTAAAACCCTCGGCCGGTCGTGCCCCCCAGGACCCGATTGGCCGGAATGCGCAGGTCGTCCATGATGAGCTCGGTCGTGTCGACGCCCTTGTAGCCCATCTTGTCGATCTTCCCGGGGATGGTCAGGCCGGGCCGGACCTCTCCGAAGCCGGGCTCCTTCTCGATCAGGAAGGTCGTCATCGACTTGTGGGGCGCGGTGCCCTCGGGGTGGCCTTCGTCACTTCGGCAGAGGACGGCCACCAGATTCGACGTTCCGCCGTTCGTCAGCCACATCTTCTGGCCGTTGAGGACGTACTCCTCGCCGTCCCTGACGCCCTTCGACGTGATCGCCGAGACATCGGAGCCGAGCGCCGGCTCCGACATCGAGAACGCGCCCCGCACCTCACCGAGCGCCATGCGCGGCAGGAACGTGTCCTTCTGCTCCTGGGTGCCGTGCTGCTTGAGCATGTAGGCCACGATGAAATGCGTGTTGATGATGCCGGACACGCTCATCCAGCCGCGCGCGATCTCCTCCACGCACAGCGCGTAGGTGAGCAGCGACTCTCCCAGACCCCCGTACTCCTCGGGGATCATCAGCCCGAACAGGCCGAGTTCCTTGAGCCCCTCCACGATTTCCGTGGGGTACTCGTCGCGGTGCTCCAGCTGGGTCGCGACCGGAATGATCTCCTTGTCGACGAAATCCCGGACCGTGGAAAGGATTTCCCGCTGGATGTCGTTCAGACCGGCGGTCTGGGCGAGTCGCGTCATGGCTGCTTCTCCTGTGGCTTCACGCGGATGGCCTTAAGGCTTCACACAGTTACTTGGCGGGCGTCGGACGGCCGGGCTGCTCTCCGCCGCGCTCCTTGATGTACGTCTCGGTGGGGACCATGACCTTGCGCCGGAATACACAGACCACGGTGCCGTCCTGCTTGTAGCCCTTGGTCTCCACGTACACGATCCCGCGGTCGTTCTTGGACTTCGACGGGGTCTTGTCCAGCACGGTCGTCTCGCCGTAGATCGTGTCGCCGTGGAAGGTCGGCGCGATGTGCTTGAGCGATTCGACCTCCAGGTTGGCGATGGCCTTTCCGGAGACGTCCGGCACCGACATGCCGAGCAGCAGCGAGTAGATGTAGTTGCCGACGACGACGTTCTTCCCGAAGTCGGTCGTCTTCTCCGCGTAGTTGCTGTCCATGTGGAGCGGGTGGTGATTCATGGTCAGCAGGCAGAAGAGGTGGTCGTCATATTCGGTGACCGTCTTTCCGGGCCAGTGCTTGTAGACCGCACCGACCTCGAACTCCTCAAAAGTGCGTCCGAACTGCATGATCAGGCCTCCGGGGCTTCGAACTTGGAGGTGCGCTGCATACCGGCGGCCCGGCCCTTGCCCGCGATGACCAGGGCCATCTTGCGGCTGGCCTCGTCGATCATCTCGTCGCCGAGCATCGCCGAGCCCTTCTTGCCGCCCTCCTCGGAGGTGCACCAGTCGTAGGCGTCGAGGATCAGCTCGGCGTGGTCGTAGTCCTCCTGCGAGGGCGAGAACACCTCGTTGGCCGCGTCCACCTGGCCGGGGTGGAGCACCCACTTGCCGTCGAAGCCGAGGGCGGCGGCGCGGCCGGCCACCTCGCGGTAGGCGTCCACGTCACGGATCTGGAGGAACGGGCCGTCGATCGCCTGGAGGTCGTGCGTACGGGCCGCCATCAGGATGCGCATCAGGATGTAGTGGTACGCGTCCGCCGGGTAGCCGGGCGGCTGCTGGCCGACGACCAGGGTCTTCATGTTGATGGAGGCCATGAAGTCGGCCGGACCGAAGATCAGCGTCTCCAGACGGGGCGAGGCGGCGGCGATGTCGTCGATGTTCACCAGGCCCTTGGCGTTCTCGATCTGCGCCTCGATGCCGATCTTCCCGACCTCGAAGCCCATCGTCTTCTCGATCTGGGTCAGCAGGAGGTCCAGCGCCACGACCTGCTGGGCGTCCTGGACCTTCGGCAGCATGATGCAGTCGAGATTGGGGCCCGCGCCCTCGACGACCGTGATGACGTCCCGGTACGTCCAGTGCGTCGTCCAGTCGTTGACCCGCACGACCCGGGTCTTGCCGCTCCAGTCACCGTCGTTCAGCGCGTCCACGATGTGGTGGCGGGCGCCCTCCTTGGCGAGCGGTGCGCAGGCGTCCTCCAGGTCCAGGAAGACCTGGTCCGCCGGAAGACCCTGGGCCTTCTCCAGGAAGCGCGGGTTGGAGCCCGGCACGGCCAGACACGAACGCCGGGGGCGCAGCCGGTTCACGGGGGTGGTGGGCGTGGTCATGCGGAGACCTCCAGAGGGTCGAGCTTGTTCGCTTTCCGGATCTCGTCGACGATACGGCCGATGATCTCCGTGATGCCGAAGTCCTTCGGGGTGAAGACGGCGGCGACACCGGCTTCGATGAGCGCCGCGGCGTCGGCCGGCGGGATGATGCCCCCCGCGATCACCGGAATGTCCGGCGCCCCGGCCTCGCGCAGCCGGTGCAGGACGTCGGGGACCAGCTCCGCGTGCGAGCCGGAGAGGATGGAGAGCCCCACGCAGTGCACGTCCTCGGCGAGCGCCGCGTCGGTGATCTGCTCGGGGGTCAGCCGGATGCCCTGGTAGACCACCTCGAAGCCGGCGTCCCGCGCCCGTACGGCGATCTGCTCGGCCCCGTTGGAGTGCCCGTCAAGACCCGGCTTGCCGACCAGCAGGCGCAGCCGCCCGACGCCGAGGTCGGCGGCGGTACGGGTGACCTTCTCGCGGACCCGCGCGAGCGGGGTGCCCGCCTCCGCGGTGACCGCGACCGGGGCCGAGGAGACCCCGGTGGGCGCGCGGAACTCGCCGAAGACGTCCCGCAGCGCCCAGGACCACTCGCCGGTGGTGACGCCCGCGCGGGCGCACTCGACGGTGACCTCCATCATGTTCCCGGTGCCCGCGGCGGCCTTCTTCAGCGCGGCCAGCGCCTCCGTCGCGCGGGTCTCGTCGCGGTTGTCCCGCCACTCGTGCAGGGCGGCGACGACCCGCGCCTCGTTCTCGGGGTCGACGGTCATGATCGCGCCGTCGAGGTCGGAGGTGAGCGGGTTGGGCTCGGTGGTCTCGTAGATGTTGACGCCGACGATCTTCTCCTCGCCGCCCTCGATCCGGGCCCGCCGCGCCGCATGCGAGGAGACCAGCTCCGACTTCAGGTAGCCGGACTCGACGGCCGCCATGGCGCCGCCCATCTGCTGGATCCGGTCGATCTCGGCGAGCGACTCCTCGACCAGGGACTCCACCTTGGCCTCGATGACGTGCGAACCGGCGAAGATGTCCTCGTACTCCAGCAGATCGCTCTCGTGCGCCAGCACCTGCTGGATGCGCAGCGACCACTGCTGGTCCCAGGGCCGGGGCAGACCCAGCGCCTCGTTCCAGGCCGGGAGCTGGACCGCGCGGGCGCGGGCGTCCTTGGAGAGGGTGACGGCCAGCATCTCCAGGACGATGCGCTGGACGTTGTTCTCCGGCTGCGCCTCGGTCAGGCCGAGGGAGTTGACCTGGACGCCGTAGCGGAAGCGGCGCTGCTTGGCGTCGGTGATGCCGTACCGCTCACGGGTGACGCGGTCCCAGATGCGGCCGAAGGCGCGCATCTTGCACATCTCCTCGATGAAGCGGACGCCCGCGTTCACGAAGAACGAGATCCGGGCGACCACATCACCGAACTTCTCCTCCGGCACCTGCCCCGAGTCGCGGACCGCGTCGAGCACCGCGATGGCGGTCGACATGGCGTACGCGATCTCCTGGACCGGGGTGGCCCCCGCCTCCTGGAGGTGGTAGCTGCAGATGTTGATCGGGTTCCACTTGGGGATGCGGTTGACCGTGTACGTGATCATGTCGGTGGTCAGCCGCAGCGAGGGCACCGGCGGGAAGACGTGCGTCCCGCGCGACAGGTACTCCTTCACGATGTCGTTCTGCGTGGTTCCCTGGAGCTTGTCGGGGTCGGCCCCCTGCTCCTCCGCGACCACCTGGTAGAGCGCCAGCAGCCACATGGCGGTCGCGTTGATCGTCATCGAGGTGTTCATCTGCTCCAAGGGGATGTCCTGGAACAGCCGGCGCATGTCACCGAGGTGCGAGACGGGCACACCGACACGGCCCACCTCGCCGCGGGCGAGAATGTGGTCCGGGTCGTATCCGGTCTGCGTCGGCAGATCGAAGGCGACCGAGAGCCCCGTCTGGCCCTTGGCGAGGTTGCGGCGGTACAGCTCGTTGGACGCCTCTGCGGTCGAGTGACCGGCGTACGTCCGCATGAGCCAGGGCCGGTCCTTCTGACGTTCGGTCATGGGAGAACCTCAGACGTTGCGGAAGCGGTTGATGGCGTCGATGTGCTGCTCGCGCATTTCCTGGTTGCGCACGCCCAGACCCTCGCGGGGCGCCAGTGCCAGGACGCCGACCTTGCCCTGGTGGGCGTTGCGGTGGACGTCGTGGGCGGCCTGGCCGGTGTCCTCCAGGGAGTAGACCTTGGAGAGCGTCGGGTGGATCTTGCCCTTGGCGATGAGGCGGTTGGCCTCCCACGCCTCGCGGTAGTTGGCGAAGTGGGAGCCGATGATCCGCTTGAGCGACATCCACAGGTAGCGGTTGTCGTACTCGTGCATGTAACCCGAGGTGGAGGCGCAGGTGGTGATGGTGCCGCCCTTGCGGGTGACGTAGACCGATGCGCCGAAGGTCTCGCGGCCGGGGTGCTCGAAGACGATGTCGATGTCCTCGCCGCCGGTGAACTCGCGGATGCGCTTGCCGAAGCGCTTCCACTCCTTCGGGTCCTGGGTGCGCTCGTCCTTCCAGAACCTGTAGCCCTCCGCGTTGCGGTCGATGACCGCCTCGGCGCCCATCGCCCGGCAGATGTCGGCCTTCTCCGGGCTGGAGACGACACAGATCGGGTTGGCGCCGCCGGCCAGCGCGAACTGGGTGGCGTAACTGCCGAGGCCGCCGCTGGCGCCCCAGATCAGCACGTTGTCGCCCTGCTTCATGCCCGCGCCGTTGCGCGAGACGAGCTGGCGGTACGCGGTCGAGTTGACCAGGCCCGGGGATGCGGCCTCCTCCCAGCTGAGGTGCTGGGGCTTGGGCATCAGCTGGTTGGACTTGACCAGCGCGATCTCGGCGAGCCCGCCGAAGTTGGTCTCGAAGCCCCAGATGCGCTGCTCGGGGTCGAGCATCGTGTCGTTGTGGCCGTCGGAGGACTCCAGCTCCACGGAGAGGCAGTGCGCGACGACCTCGTCACCCGGGTTCCAGGCGTTCACGCCGGGGCCGGTGCGCAGGACGACGCCCGCCAGGTCGGAGCCGATGACGTGGTACGGCAGGTCGTGGCGCTTGGTGAGCTCGCTGAGCCTTCCGTACCGCTCCAGGAAGCTGAACGTCGACACCGGCTCGAAGATCGAGGTCCAGACGGAGTTGTAGTTCACCGAGCTGGCCATCACGGCGACGAGGGCCTCGCCGGGGCCGAGTTCGGGGACCGGGACCTCGTCCAGGTGGAGCGACTTGCGGGGGTCCTTGTCGCGGGATTCGAGCCCCGCGAACATCTCCGCCTCGTCCTTGTGCACGGTGATCGCGCGGTAGGACTCGGGGAGGGACAGGGCCGCGAAGTCCGCGGCCGTGCTGTCCTGCGATTGGATCGCGTCCAGGATTTCCTTCACGGTGTTGCCTCCGGTGATGCGGCGTCGAGGGAACGCTTGAGGGGCCCTGCTGGCAGGGGAGCGGTGCGGTGTGGAGGTGTATTGCCGTCGGTTCGGCGGGTGGAGCTTCGGCTTTGCTCGGGTGGAGCAGAAGGGTGCCTGTGACGCAGGCGTCCGGGCGCGCAGCACGGTGGTTGCGGGGACAGCCGGCGTACGTGAGATCCCAGCACGCCGGCCGCCCGGACACCTTCAACGTATGGCACTCCGTGACACCTGACAAGGCACCGAGTGCCAACAATTTCTCTCACTTGTCATCTCGTAGGCACGCATGAGCAACACGATGGGCGTTACGAGACGTTCTGTCCTGCTGGCATGCGGTTACCGCACCGGTCGGTACACATACGGCGTCGTCGTCCCGAGCTCGGTGAAGCCGAGCCGGCCCAGGATCGGGGCGGACATGTCGGTCGCGTCGACCTGGAGATAGCGGTAGCCGCGCTCGGCGGCGATCCGCGCCCGGTGGGCGACCAGGGCCCGGTAGATGCCCTTCCCGCGCCAGGCGGCCACCGTCCCGCCGCCCCAGAGCCCCGCGAAGCCCGTGCCCGGGTACAGCTCCATCCGCCCGGAGCACACCGGTTCCCCGCCGGCGTCCACCGCCATCACCGCCACGAAGTCCTCGGGGGCCTCCTCCAGCCGCCTCACCACCTGCTGGAGGAGCCGGGTCCCGTCGGTCCCGAACGCCCGCTCATGGGCCCGGGCCATCAGCTCCGCCCCCGCCGCGTCGGTCACCGGACGCAGGGTGACCCCCTCGGGCAGCTCGACCGGCCCGGCCGGCAGGGCGGCCGGCGCCACCAGCAGGGTCTCCGGCGGATCCGGCACGAATCCGGCCGCCAGCAGCCGTTCCCCCAGGTCGGCGGGGTGGTCGTGCGCGTACAGCTTCCACTCGAACTCCGGCAGGCCGAGAGCCGTGCAGTGCTCGATCTGGGCGGCGATCGCCGCGTCCGCCCCTGCCGCGTCCAGCTCCGGGTCCGACCACACCACCCCGTTCCAGTCGTCCGGGCCGCCCACCTGACGTACGACGGGACCGGTGCGCTCGACGCGTACGCCGGGCCCGTCCGGGCGGGCGTGTTCCCGCATCTCGCGGTCGAACAGGGCGCGGGTCTCGATGACGTTCTCACTTGATCGCATCCGCGCACCTCAGCACAGCGGTGATCGGTAGACCAGCGGATTTCGGCCGACGCCCGCACGGAACGGCTCGGCCCGCACGCGTCGAAGGCCCAGCTCGGGGCAGGTGTGCGGGACCAAGTGATCTTGAAGTGGTCAGGAAGACAGGGGTGGGGCACCGATGGGCATACCGATCCGCGGCGGGAGCATGCAGAAGCGCCGGCGTCCCTTCGACCTCCGCCGCACCAGCTTCGGCTTCGCCCTGATCGCGCTGGTCCTCGCGGGCGGCGGGATGGCCCTGCGGGCCGCCTGGCGGAGCGCCGCGAACCACCCGGTCGCCGCCGCGGCGCTGACCGTCCTGGCCTTCGCAGCCGTCTTCGCGGTGCTGCGCCGCCGCCGTCGGGCCCGGCGGCTCGCGGAGACCGTCACGGATGCCGCGTACGGGATCGTCGACGCCGGGCTCGCGGAGCTGGACGCCGCCGAAGCAGCCCGCCCGGAGAAGCGCCCGGAGCCCCCGGAGGCCGCCCCGGTCGACCACGCGGAGCTGGACCCGTACGCCTTCGAGGAGGCCGTGGCCGAACTGTGCCGACGGGACGGGTGCGCGGACGCCGAGGTGGTGGGCGGCGCCGGAGACCTGGGCGCCGACGTCCTGGCGACCACTCCGGACGGCCGCCGCCTGGTCGTCCAGTGCAAGCGGTACGGGCCCGGCAACCGGGCGGGCTCCCAGGAACTCCAGCGCTTCGGCGGCACCTGCTACGCGGTGCACGAGGCGGACGTCGCGCTCGTCGTGAGCACGGGCGGCTTCACCGAACCCGCGCTCGACTACGCGGAGCAGTGCGGCATCCTCTGCCACGGCCCCGAGGAGCTGGCCGCCTGGAGCGAGGGCGGTGCGCCGCCGTGGGCCCCCGCAGAAGAGCGGGCCCCCGGGCTCAGCGCTCCTTGAGGGCTTGCTGGATCGTCCGCATGACCTCGTCCAGCGGGGCGTCCGTACGCGCCACCGCGACGAGCACCTCGCCCTCCGTGGCCACCGTCGCCGCCGGGGCCTTGGCGGGCTCGGACTGCGCGGTCCGGCCCGCCCCGATGCCGGAGCCGAAGGTGTCGCGCACGATGGCGAAGGCCCGGTCGAGCTGGGCCTCCACATCGCCCTGGCCGTCCGCCCGGAGCCAGCGGCGCAGTACGTGGTTGTGCGCGGTGACCACGGCGGACGCGGCCACCTCCGCCAGCAGCGGGTCGTCGTTGCCCACGTGGTGGTCGCGCTCGTCGAAGTGGCCCAGCAGATAACGGGTGAACAGCCGCTCGTAGCGGGCCACCGACGCGATCTCGGCCTCGCGGAGGGTCGGCACCTCGCGGGTGAGCTGGTAACGGGCCACGGAGACGGCGGGCTTGGCCGCGTACATCTTCATGACTTCCTTGATGCCGCGGCAGACCGTGTCGAGGGGGTGCTCGTGCGCGGGCGCGGCGTTCAGGACGGCCTCGGCCCTGACGAGGGTGTCGTCGTGGTCCGGGAAGATGGCCTCTTCCTTGGAGCGGAAGTGCCGGAAGAAGGTCCGGCGGGCCACGCCCGCGGCGCCCGCGATCTCGTCGACGGTCGTCGCCTCGTACCCCTTCGTGGCGAAGAGCTCCATCGCCGCCGCGGCCAGTTCACGGCGCATCTTGAGCCGTTGGGCCGCGGCGCGCGTTCCCGCGGGGGTCTCCTGGGCGTCGGACGCGGCGGTGGCACGGGGTGACCTGGCGGGCTGGGACATGGCATGAACGTAACGCATCCGTGCAGGAGAGCGCGCCTTCGGGGGCGGGGAGCCGGAGGGTCCCAGCAGCCCGCCCCACCCGGCTCCCGGATCAGCGACGGGCATATTCGCGGAAGCCCCGGCCCGTCTTGCGGCCGAGGCAGCCCGCGGCCACCAGGTGCTCCAGCAGCGGTGCCGGAGCGAGCCCCGGGTCACGGAACTCCTTGTGCAGCACCTTCTCGATGGCGAGGGAGACGTCCAGCCCCACGACGTCCAGCAGTTCGAAAGGCCCCATCGGGTAGCCGCCGCCCAGCTTCATCGCCGCGTCGATGTCGTCCAGCGAGGCGTAGTGCTCCTCGACCATCTTGATCGCGTTGTTGAGGTACGGGAACAGCAGCGCGTTCACGATGAACCCGGCCCGGTCCCCGCAGTCCACGGGGTGCTTGCGGATCTTGGTACAGATCCCGCGGACCGTGGCGTGGACGTCGTCGGCGGTCAGGACCGTCCGGACGACCTCGACCAGCTTCATCGCGGGCGCCGGGTTGAAGAAGTGCATCCCGATGACGTCCTCGGGCCGCCCGGTCGCCCGGGCGATGGCGATGACCGGCAGGGACGAGGTCGTGGTGGCGAGGACCGCGCCCGAGCGGCAGACCTTGTCCAGGGTGGCGAAGAGCTGCTGCTTGATCTCCAGGTCCTCGGCGACCGCCTCGACGGCCAGGTCGACCTCGGCGAACGCGTCCAGCGACCCGGCGGCCGTGATCCGCGCCAGCGTCTCGTCCCGCGCCTCGGCGGTGAGCCGCCCCTTGCTGACCGAACGCTCAAGCGACTTCGCGATACGGGCCTTGGCGAGGTCCGCCTTCTCCTGGCCCCGCGCGGCCAGGACCACGGTGTACCCGG
Organism: Streptomyces sp. NPDC006261; assembly: GCF_040613515.1. Classification (NCBI taxonomy): domain Bacteria; kingdom Bacillati; phylum Actinomycetota; class Actinomycetes; order Kitasatosporales; family Streptomycetaceae; genus Streptomyces; species Streptomyces sp. NPDC006261. Next base: position 51,152 of record NZ_JBEXSI010000035.1, on the reverse strand, counting down.
CCTTGGCGAAGACCTCGGCGATGCCGGAGGCCATGGTGCCGGAGCCCGCGACTCCGACGGAGGCGATCTCGCGCCCGGTACCGGCGGCCGCTTCCGGCGAAGGGGTCAGGGCGTCGGGCACGACACTCTGACCGCCCGGGGCGTCGTACGTGTAGAAGCCGCGCCCGGCCTTGCGCCCGGTCAGGCCCGCCTCGCTGAGCTGGCCGAGGACGGGGGCGGGGGCGTGGAGGCGGTCGTGGGAGGCGGAGTACATGGCCTCCAGGACCGTGCGGGCGGTGTCGATCCCGATCAGGTCCAGCAACGCCAACGGCCCCATGGGCAGTCCGCAGCCCAGCGTCATCGCGGCGTCGATGTCCTCGCGGGAGGCGTAGTTCGCCTCGTACATCGCGGCGGCCTGGTTCAGATAGCCGAAGAGCAGACCGTCCGCGACGAACCCGGGCCGGTCGCCGACCGCGACGGGCTCCTTGCCGAGCTCCCGGGCCAGCCTGGTGACGGTCTCGACGGCGGGCGGCGCGGTGAGCACCGAGGAGACCACCTCGACCAGCTTCATCGCGGGGGCGGGGTTGAAGAAGTGCAGGCCGAGTACGCGCTCGGGGTGCTGCGACTCGGCGGCGAGACGGGTCACCGACAGGGCGTTCGTCCCGGTGGCGAGGATCGCGGTGGGGGAGACGACGGCGTCCAGCTCCCGGAACACCTGCTGCTTGATCTCGTACGTCTCCGGCACGACCTCGATGACCAGCTCCGCCCCGGCGGCGGCCTGGACGGTGTCGTACGTACGGAACCGGGCGAGCGCGTCGGCCCGCTCCTGCTCGGTGATCCGCCCGCGCCCGACGGCCCGTGCGGTGGAGGCTTCGAGGGAGGTGACGGCCTGCCGGGCGGCCGCCTCGCTGATGTCGATGCCGATGACCTCGCGGCCCGCGAGAGCCAGGACCTCGGCGATGCCGGTGCCCATGGTGCCGAGGCCGACGACGGCAATGGTGGAGAGCGGGGTGTCCATCACGGGACTCCAGGGTGAGTGACGACTGTGGGAGCAGGCGCGCGCGGCGATGAGGGAGCGGCGCGTGTGCATGCGCGGATGCGTGTCGTGAAGCGCGGTGGCGGGGCGCTGGAAGCGCGCCCGGCCGTGAGGGGTGAGCGACTCTGTCCCGGAGTCGCGTCGCACGGAAACTGCCGAACCGACAAGCACTCCGGGTGGCTGCGTCACCAGGCCACCGGAGCCGCGGGGAGTGTGTTCCCGCTCAGATGAGATTAACCGGCGAGTAACGAGCGCGCCACCCCTGGGTCTTTGTGTGCTGGACCACATCACCTCTCCCGGCCCGTCCCGCACGCAGCGTGTTCGTGGATACGCTGAGCGTCATGGATGAGGAACTCCGTTCGCTCCTGGACCGGCTACGGGACGAGGCGGCCGGGTCCGCCGCGTACGACCTGCTCGTGGCGACCGACGACAACGAGGTGCTGGCCCGGGTCCTGGTGGAGCCCGGACGCCCCCTGTGGGCCCGCGAGATCGCCGCCTTCCGGCTCGGCTGCGCGGGCGACCGGCGGGCGTTCGAGGCGCTGGTGCTCCTGCTCAACCACCGCGACCCCGAGCGCTGTGTCTCCGCCGCCCACGCCCTGGCCGAGCTGGACGACCCCCGCACCCCCCGCGCCGCCGCCGCGCTCGCCACCAACACCCTGCGCACCGCGTACGCCCTGCACCCGGTCCGCCTGCTCACCACCCTGCGGGCCCCGGAGGCCGTCCCCGCCCTGGTGGCCACCCTCCACCGCCTGCTGGTGCCCGGGGAGCCGCACTGGAGGGTGGCGCTCGCCTGCGTCGAGGGCCTCGGCCGGCTCGGCGACGGCCGGGCCCGCCCGGTCCTCACGGCGGCCCTCCCGCATCCACGGCTGGGGGCGGCGGCGGAGGAGGCGCTGGGGCGGCTGCCGTAGAGGGTCCGGGGCCCGTCTTCCCGCGACTAGTGGCGCGGCCCCAGCAGTCCGTGCAGGCGGCTGCCCGCGCTGTTGTCCACCGACTGGGCCGCCGCCTTCGCGGCCGGCAGCGGCTTCGGGTCCGGGAGGGCCGCGCAGACCGCGTCCGCCTCGCCCTCGCCCCGGCCGCGCGGGACGGTCCCGTCGGTCAGATAGGCCGTCAGGTGCCGGTCCAGGCAGGCGTTGCCGCTCAGCGTGATGCCGTGGTTGCCGCCGCCCTGCTCCACCACGAAGCTGGAGCCCTTCAGCTTGCGGTGCATGCTGACCGCGCCCGCGTACGGGGTCGCCGCGTCGCCGGTGGCCTGGAGGATCAGCGTCGCCGGGAGGCGGTCGTTGGTCACCCGGACCGGGGCGAGCGGTGCCACCGGCCAGTTGGCGCACGGCGCGTTGTACCAGGTGTTGTTCCACGCCATGAAGGGCGCCTTGTCGTGGATGCGGCGTGTGTCGTTGCGCCAGGTGCTCCAGTGCCGGGGCCAGCCGGCGTCGCGGCACTGGACGGCGGCGTAGACGGAATAGCTGTTGTCGCCGCCCGTGCCGGTGGCGCCGAAGTTCTCGTACGCCTCGACCAGCGCCTCGGTGTCCTGGTCGTTCACGTACGCGGCGAACGCCTCGGCGAGGTAGGGCCAGTAGCCGTTGTAGTACCCGCCGGGCAGGAACGTGTCCTCCAGCTCGCTCGCCCCGACCTTGCCGTCCACCGGCTCGGCGGCGACGGCCGCCCGCATCCGGTACCAGGCGGCCTCGACCCCGGCCGGGTCGGTGCCGAGCCCGTACGTCGCGTCGTGCTGCGCCACCCAGGCCGCGAAGGCCTTGTGGCGGTCGTCGAAGGCGTAGTCCTGGTTGAGGTTGCCCTTGTACCAGACGTCGTCCGGGCCGACCACCGAGTCCAGGACCAGGCGCCGCACCCGCTCCGGGTACAGCTTCGCGTAGACGGCGCCCAGATAGGTGCCGTACGAGTAACCGAAGTAGTTGATCTGCTCCGAGCCCAGCGCCCGGCGGATCACATCGAGGTCCCTGGCGGCGCTGACGGTGTCCATGTACGGCAGCACGTCGCCGTGCTTCTCGCCGCAGGCGCGGGCGAAGGCGGCGGCCCGGTCGCGGTTGATCCGCTCGTCGCGGTAGGAGGCGGGCACCGAGTCCGGGCGCACCGGGTCGGAGTGGCCGGGCAGACAGTTCAGCTTCGGGGTGCTCTTCCCGACGCCGCGCGGGTCGAACCCGATCACGTCGTACTGGGACGCCACCTTCTTCGGCAGCGCCGACGCCACGAACCCGGCCATCGACAGGCCGCTGCCGCCCGGCCCGCCCGGATTGACCAGCAGCGGGCCCTGGAAGGTCTTCGCGGTGTGCGGGATCCGGGACAGGGCGAGGGTGACCCGGCGGCCCGAGGGGTCGGTGTGGTCCAGCGGGGCGTCGATCTTCGCGCACTGGAGCGTCGGATGGTTCTCCGTCGGACAGTCGGTCCACGCGACCTCCGGGGCGGCCGGCGCGCCCGCCCCGGCGGTGGCGGCGGCCGGGGCCGGAGCGGCGGCCAGCAGACCTGCGACCGTCGCGCCGGCGGCGACCAGAATTCCTGCACGTTTCGTCATGGGGCCTCCCGAGGTGGAGGGGACACGGCGGCGATCGGCCGGTCCCCGCCGCATGCTCCCCGAGATCCACGGGCCGGGGGCCGGTTCCGCGCGGAGTTGACCCGTACGGTCACGCGATCGGGCCTACGGGAGGTACCAGGGGGGTGTCAGAGCAGGGTGAGCTGCGTGGGCCCCGGCTCCGGCTCGTCCGGTGTCCGTACCGGCGTGATCCGGCGGGCCTCGCCCCGGTGTGCCGGGCCGATCCCGAACTCGTCCGCCAGCTCGTGCACCTGACGGGTGATCCGGCGCTGGTACCAGGTGGGGGCGTACGCCCCGTCCGCGTACATCCGCTCGTACCGCGGAACCAGGTGCGGATGGTGGAGCCCGAGCCACTGCAGGTACCACTCGCGCGCGCCGGGGCGCAGATGCAGGACCAGCGGGGTCACCGAGTTCGCCCCGGCCGCCGCGATGGCGGAGACGGTGGCGCGCAGTTGCTCGGGGCTGTCCCCGAGGAAGGGGATCACCGGGGCCATCAGGACCGAGCAGCCGATCCCGCTCTCCGTCAGGGCGTGTACGACGTCCAGGCGGCGCGCGGGGGAGGGGGTGCCGGGTTCGACCGTGCGCCACAGCTCGCGGTCCGTGAAGCCGACGGAGACCGAGACGCCGACCTCGGTGACCTCGGCGGCCTGCCGCAGCAGCTCCAGGTCGCGCAGTATCAGGGTGCCCTTGGTCAGGATCGAGAAGGGGTTCGCCCGGTCGCGCAGGGTGCTGATGATGCCGGGCATGAGCCGGTACCGTCCCTCCGCCCGCTGGTAGCAGTCGACATTGGTGCCCATCGCGATGTGCTCGCCCTGCCAGTGCCGGGAGGCCAGCTCCCGCTGGAGGAGTTCGGCTGCGTTGATCTTGACGACGATCTGGGAGTCGAACCCGATGCCGGTGTCCAGGTCCAGATAGCTGTGGGTCTTGCGGGCGAAGCAGTAGACGCAGGCGTGCGAGCAGCCCCGGTAGGGGTTCACCGTCCATTCGAACGGCATCCGCGAGGCCCCGGGCACCCGGTTCAGGATCGAACGGGCCCGGATCTCGTGGAACGTGATGCCCCGGAATTCCGGGGTGTCGAAGGTGCGCGTGGTCACCGCGTCCGCGGCGAAGAGCGCGCTGTTGCCGGTCATAGGACTGTTTTCGACCAGATTGTCCCAGCGCATGGACGCCTCCTCGGTAGCACTGGCCACAGAATAGAACACTTGTTCCCTTGATCGTGCGGGCCGCACCCCGGGTGACCCGTGGACCCCGATTTTGAGCGGCTGTACGGGAGGTGGTTGGCTCAGCCCAGGACACCCCCCAACCCCGGATCACCCCGAACAACCGAAGTGCTGGAGGAACAGCCATGGCGCAGGTCGAGGCCACCACGGAGCGGATCATCGCGGCGGACGCAGAGGCGGTGTTCGACGCGCTGGCCGACTACAAGGACGTCCGCGGCAAGGTGCTGACCGCGCACTTCAGCGAGTACGAGGTCCGGGAGGGCGGCGACGGCGAGGGCACCCTCGTCCACTGGAAGCTCCAGGCGACCAGCAAGCGGGTCCGCGACTGCCTGCTGGAGGTCACCGAGCCGACCGACGGGCAGCTCGTCGAGAAGGACCGCAACTCCTCCATGGTCACCACCTGGACCGTCACGCCGGCCGGTGAGGGGAAGTCCAAGGCCGTCGTCACCACCGTCTGGGACGGCGCGGGCGGCATCGGCGGCTTCTTCGAGCGGACCTTCGCCCCCAAGGGCCTCGGCCGGATCTACGACGAGCTGCTCCAGAACCTCGCCACCGAGGTCGAGAAGTAGGTCCCGTACGTACGCCGGGCCTTCGAACGGCCCGGCTCCCGCGGGTCGGCCGGCCTCACCGGAACGGGTGGTCTTCCGGGGCGGCCGGTCGTGCGCCGTAGCGGCTCCCACCGGCGCATAAGCCCTTCGTGCGCGCCCTGCGCTCCCCTCATCCCGTTTGCCCCGCCTTGCCGCGCGATGCGAGAAAGGGCGGCGCAGGTGCGACGGAGGGGAGCGTTACGTGGTGGGCGGTATCACGCTGGTGAAGGACGAGCCGGACGGTACGGCAGCTCTCGGGGGGGAGCCGCCACCACCGGCCGGCCCCGGCCCGCTCCCGGTGGCCGAGGAGATCAGCCCCCGCCGGGTCCGTTTGGTCTTCCTCGGGCTGATGCTCACCCTGCTGCTCGCGGCGCTCGACCAGATGATCGTCGCCACCGCCCTGCCCAAGATCGTCGGCGAGCTGCACGGCCTGGAGAAGATGTCCTGGGCGGTCACCGCCTACCTCCTCGCCTCCACCATCGTCCTGCCGCTCTACGGCAAGCTCGGCGACCTCTTCGGCCGCAAGGGCGTCTTCCAGTTCGCGATCGTCGTCTTCGTCATCGGCTCCGCGCTGTCCGGCTGGTCGCGGACCATGGACGAGCTGATCGCCTTCCGCGCGATCCAGGGCATCGGCGGCGGCGGTCTCATGATCGGCGTCCAGGCGATCATCGCGGACATCGTCCCGCCCCGGGAGCGCGGCCGCTACATGGGCCTGATCGGCGCGGTCTTCGGCCTCGCCTCGGTGGCCGGACCGCTCCTCGGCGGCTTCTTCACCGACCACGCCTCCTGGCGCTGGTGCTTCTACATCAACGTGCCGTTCGGGCTGGTCACGTTCGCCGTGATCGCCGTCGTGCTCAACCTGCCCAAGCCCGCCGCGCGGCCCCGGCTCGACGTCCTGGGCGCCGTGTTGCTGGCCGTCGCCTCCACCTGCCTGGTACTGGTGACCAGTTGGGGCGGCACCGAGTACGCCTGGAGCTCGCGCACCATCCTCGGCCTGTCGGCGGGGGCCGTCGTCACGACGCTCCTCTTCGTCGCGGTGGAGCACCGCGCGGCCGAGCCGATCATCCCGCTACGGCTGTTCCGTGACTCGGTCTTCAACATCACCGGCCTGGTCGGCGCGGTCATCGGCGTCGCGCTCTTCGGCGCCGCCAGTTATCTGCCCACCTATCTCCAGATGGTGGACGGGGCCAGCGCCACCGAGTCCGGGCTCCTGATGCTCCCGATGATGCTCGGCATCGTCGGCGGCTCCATCGTCTCCGGCCAGCTCATCACCCGAACCGGCCGCTACCGCGTCTACCCCATCGTCGGCGGCGCCGTCTCCGTCGTCGGCATGTGGCTGCTCTCGAATCTCGAGAGGGGCACCTCCCGCCTGGAGTACAGCCTCTGGCAGGCCGTCCTCGGCACCGGCATCGGCCTGGTCATGTCGGTCCTCGTGCTCGCCGTGCAGAACTCCGTACGTCCCGCCGACCTCGGCACCGCCACCAGCGCCAACAACTACTTCCGGCAGATCGGCGGCAGCGTCGGCGCCGCGATCTTCGGCACGCTGTTCGCCGGGAGGCTCTCCGACGCCCTCGACATCCGCCTGCCCACCGGCGTGGAGCTGCCCGCGCCCGAGTCGATCACCCCGCAGATCGTCCACGCGATGGAGCCCGCGCTGCGCGACGCCTACATCCAGGCGTACGTCGACGCGATGCCGCGCATCTTCCTCTACCTCGTGCCGGTGCTGGTCCTCGGCCTGATCCTCGCCTTCTTCCTCAAGGAGAAACCGCTGGTGTCCCACCACAGCCCCGAAGCGGCCACCGAGCCCTCGCCGATCCCCGCCGCCCGCACCGACTCCCCGCGGCCCTCCGCCGGTCACCTTTCCGGCCTGCCCGTGCGCGGCAGCGTCCAGCACCCCGACGGTACGAAGGTGGCACGGGCCGCCCTCACGCTCATCGACGTCCAGGGGCAGCAGGTCGGGCGCGGGGCCAGCGGTGAGGACGGCCGGTACGCGCTGAGCGTCCCGGGCGCCGGCAGTTACGTCCTCATCGCCGCGGCGGGCGGCCACCAGCCGCAGGCGGTCAGCGTCACCGTCGGCGAGCGCCCTGTCGAACTGGACGTGGTCCTCGGCGGCGCCGGCCGGCTCGCCGGGTCCGTCCTGACCGCCGACGGCGTGGCGGTCCGGGACGCGGCCGTCACCCTCACCGACGTACGCGGCGAGGTCGTGGCCTCCACCCGCACCGGGCGTGAGGGCGGCTACGTCATCAGCGAGCTGGTCGCGGGCGAGTACACCCTCGCCGCCAGCGCCCCCGCCCACCGCCCCGCCGCCCTCCCGGTCAGCGTCCAGGCGGCCCGCGAGACCCGGCAGGACATCGAGCTGGCGGGCGGGGCCGTGCTGCGCGGTGTCGTCCGGGCCACCGGCGGCCGGCCGGTGGAGGACGCCCGGGTCACCCTGCTGGACGCGGCGGGCAATGTGGTGGACACCCTCACCACCGGGCCGGACGGTTCGTTCCGGTTCGTGGACCTGTCGTCCGGGGAGTACACGGTGATCGCCGCCGGGTACCCGCCGGTCGCGACGGTGCTCCAGGTGGCGGGCGGGGGCCGCACGGAGCGGGACCTCCAGCTGGGGCACGAGGACTGAGGCGTACGGGGGTGAGCTGACCCTCCAACGGGGCTCAGCTCATTCCCGCGTCCTCTGCACCCCCGCCCCACGTCCCGCGTCCTCCCGCACCAGCCGCATCAGCGCTCGCGCCCCCGGGCTCAGGCTCCGCGCCGCCGGGAGCACCACCACGCTCTCGTACACCGCCTGCCGCCCGCCCGTCGGCTCCACCTCAACCGCCACCAGCCGGGCCGCCTCCGGCTTGCGGGAGAAGTGGTGCGGCACCACCGCGATCCCCAGCCCCTCCTGCACCAGCTCGAGCAGGCTGTGCACGTCGTTGACCTCAAGGCCCACCGTCCGCCGGGCCCCCGCCGCCGCGAACGCCTCGTCCGCCGCGCGCCGCGGCCCCCAGTCCGGGTGGAAGTCGATGAACGACTCACCCGGCAGCTCCTCCCACGCCACCCCGGCCCGCCCGGCGAACCGGTGGCCCGCCGCGCACAGCACCACCATCGGCTCGCGCGCCAGGGGCATCAGCTCCCCGCGCCACTCCGCCGGGCTGACCGTGGCGGCGAACGCGAGGTCCAGGCGCCCTCCGGCCACCCCGTCCAGCAGACTGCTCGTCCCCTCCTGGCGCAGCCGCAGCTCCATCTGCGGGTGCTCGCGGTGGAAGGCGGCCAGCAGCCGGGCGGGGCTCACCCCCGCCACGCACTGCTCGACGCCCAGGGTCAGCGTCCCGCGCAGCAGCCCCCGTACGGCATCGACAGCGTCCCGCGCCGCCCGCGCCCCCGCCAGCGTGCGCTCCGCCTCCACCAGCAGCGCCCGCCCCGCTTCGGTGAGCCGGACCGTTCGCGTGGTGCGGCTGAACAACGGGGTCCGCAGTTCCTGCTCCAGGGCCCGTACGGAGGCGGAGAGCCCGGACTGGGAGACGGCGAGGCGCTCGGCGGCGCGGGTGAAGTGCTGCTCCTCGGCGACGGCGACGAAGTGCTCCAGCTGACGCAGTTCCATGATTGAGGACTGTAAGTGATGAATCCGAGCGGAATCTCCTGTTGGACTGCTGGATCGATCTGCGGAAGCCTGAGGCCGTCCCCCGGCCCTTCTTCCCGCGGAGCCTTTCGCATGTACCTGCCGTCCGCCGACCGCTACTCCGCCATGCCCTACCGGCGCACCGGCCGCAGCGGCCTGCTGCTGCCCGCGCTCTCCCTCGGTCTCTGGCACAACTTCGGAGGAGACCGGACCCCCGACGAGCAGGGCCGCATCCTGCGCCGCGCCTTCGACCTGGGCATCACCCACTTCGACCTGGCCAACAACTACGGCCCGCCGCCCGGCTCCGCCGAACTCACCCTGGGCCGCGCGCTCGCCGGCGACTTCGCGAAGCTGCGCGACGAGATCGTCATCTCCACCAAGGCCGGCTACCACATGTGGGACGGTCCGTACGGGGAGTGGGGCTCGCGGAAGTATCTGCGCTCGTCCCTCGACCAGAGCCTGAAGCGCCTGGGCGTCGAGTACGTCGACATCTTCTACTCCCACCGCCCCGACCCCGGCACCCCGCTCGAAGAGACGATGGGCGCGCTCGACACCGCCGTACGCCAGGGCAAGGCCCTCTACGCCGGCCTCTCCAACTACTCCGCCGAGCAGACCCGCGAGGCCGCCGCGATCCTCAAGGACCTGGGCACGCCCCTGCTCATCCACCAGCCCCGTTACTCGATGCTGGACCGCCGGCCCGAGGACGGGCTGCTCGCCGCGCTGGACGAGCTGGGCGTCGGCTCCATCGCCTACTCCCCGCTGGAGCAGGGCATCCTCACCGACCGCTATCTGCACGGCATCCCGGCCGGCTCCCGGGCGGCGGGCGACAGTCCCTTCCTGACGTCCGACGCCCTCACGCCCCAGCTGGTGGAGCGGCTGCGGGCCCTGGACACCCTGGCGAAGGAGCGCGGCCAGTCCCTCGCCCAGCTGGCCCTGGCGTGGGTGCTGCGCGGCGGCCGTCTCACCTCGGCCGTGGTCGGCGCGAGCAGCGTCACCCAGCTGGAGAACAGCGTCGAGGCCGTCCGGAACCTGGAGTTCACCGAGGACGAGCTGACCCGGATCGAGGAGCTGCTGACCGAAGCCCCGACCGGCTGACGCCCCCGGCCCGACCGCACCGGCCGTCGCGCTCTTCTGAAGTGCGGTGCTCAACGGTCTGTCCGTCCAGTCCCGTGACGGCGTCCCGCTCCCGGGACTCCAGCAGACGGTGGCCGCCGCCATGGCCGCACGGGACAGCCTGGCCGCCCCCGACGACACGCCCTGAACCGGCAGATCAGCTCCTCCCATGTCAGGAGGCCATGTCAGGAGCTAATGTCGGGAGCCCTCGGCCGGAGCCCACGCAGAGCCCACTGGAGGGACCTTCGGCGGGCCGGAGCGGTGACAGGGGCACCCTCCCTGGCTCAGCCCGCCGCCGGGGCGTACGGTGTGGCGGCATGAAGATCCTCATCAGCGCCGACATGGAGGGCGCCACCGGAGTGACCTGGCCGGCCGACGTGCTGCCGGGCACCCCGCAGTGGGAGCGCTGCCGGCCGATGTTCACCTCCGACGTGAACGCGGCCGCCCTCGGCTTCTACGACGGCGGCGTTGACGAGGTCCTCGTCAACGAGGCCCACTGGTCGATGCGGAACCTGCTGCTGGAGCAGATGGACGAACGCGTCCAGATGCTGACCGGCAGGCACAAGTCGCTCTCGATGGTGGAGGGGATCCAGCACGGCGACGTGGACGGTATCGCCTTCGTCGGCTACCACACCGGTGCCGGGACCGAGGGGGTCCTCGCCCACACCTACCTCGCCAACTCCATCACCGGCGTCTGGCTCAACGGGGCCCGCGCCAGTGAGGGCCTTCTGAACGCCCATGTAGCCGCCGAGTACGGCGTCCCCGTCGTCCTCGTCACCGGCGACGATCTGACCTGCGTGGACGCCGAGGGGTACGCCCCCGACTCCCGCAAGGTCGCCGTGAAGGACCACGTATCGCGGTACGCGGCCGTGTGCCGCACCCCCGCCCGTACCGCCGCGGACATCCGGACGGCCGCGCGTGATGCCACCGCGCTCGCCGTCCGTCAGACCCCCGTCACCGGCGGGACGTACACCGTGGAGCTGGAGTTCGACGCCGAGCATCTGGCGGCCGCGGCGACCGTGGTGCCCGGCGTCGCGCCCAGCGGTGAGAGGCGCGTCGCCTACACCAGCGGGACGATGTACGAAGCTATCCGCACGTTCAAGGCGGTGACGACCATCGCGTCGTCCGCCGTGGAGGAACAATATGGCTGACGCCCTCGGCCCGCTCGGCCCCGTGGACGAGCAGGCCCTCGACGAAGTGGTCACGTTCACGTCCGAACTGATCCGCATCGACACGACCAACCGGGGCGGCGGCGACTGCCGGGAGCGCCCGGCCGCCGAGTACACCGCCGAGCGGCTGGCCGGGGCCGGTCTGGACCCGGTGCTCCTGGAGCGCAGCCCGGGCCGGACCAACGTCGTCGCCCGGATCCCCGGCACCGACCCGTCGGCCGACGCGCTGCTCGTCCACGGCCACCTGGACGTGGTGCCCGCCGAGCCCTCCGACTGGTCCGTGCACCCCTTCTCCGGCGAAGTCCGCGACGGGGTGGTGTGGGGGCGCGGGGCCGTCGACATGAAGAACATGGACGCGATGGTCCTCGCCGTCGTACGGGGGTGGGCGCGCGAGGGTTTCCGCCCCCGCCGCGACATCGTCATCGCGTACACCGCCGACGAGGAGGCCAGCGCCGAGGACGGCTCCGGATTCCTCACCGACCGGCACGCGGACCTCTTCGAGGGGTGCACGGAGGGCATCAGCGAGTCCGGCGCGTTCACCTTCCACGCCGGGCACGGCCTCTCCCTCTACCCGATCGCGGCCGGCGAGCGCGGCACCGGCTGGCTGAAGCTGACCGCCGAGGGCCGGGCCGGGCACGGGTCCAAGGTCAACCGGGCCAACGCGGTGAGCTCGCTGGCCGCCGCCGTCGCCCGCATCGGTCAGCACGAGTGGCCGATCCGGATCACCCCGACCGTACGCGCCGCGATCACCGAGATCGCCGCCCTGCACGGCATCACCGTCGACCTGGACGAGCCCGGCTTCGATGTCGCCCAGCTCCTGGCCAAGCTCGGCCCGGCCGCCGCCCTCGTCGAGAACACCGTACGCAACAGCAGCAACCCGACGATGCTGGCAGCCGGTTACAAGGTCAACGTGATCCCCGGCCACGCCACCGCCTACATCGACGGACGTACGGTGCCCGGTGGCGAGGACGAGTTCCGCGAGACCCTGGACCGGCTCACCGGGCCCGATGTCTCCTGGGAGTACGACCACCGGGAGGTCGCCCTCCAGGCCCCGGTCGACTCACCCACGTACGCCAAACTCCGGTCGGCCATCGAGAAGTTCGATCCCGACGGGCACACCGTCCCGTACTGCATGTCGGGCGGCACCGACGCCAAGCAGTTCTCCCGGCTCGGCATCACCGGCTACGGCTTCTCGCCGCTCAAGCTGCCCCCGGGCTTCGACTACCAGGCGCTTTTCCACGGCGTCGACGAGCGCGTCCCCGTCGACGCCCTCCACTTCGGCGTCCGCGTCCTCGACCACTACCTGCGCACCGCCTGACCAGCACCGCCGGACCAGCACTGTCCGACCGGTATCGTTCGACCGGACCCCGGGGGGATCTCCGCCGTGAACACCGTGCCCCAAGCCCCGTACGGCTCCTGGCCGTCGCCGATCGACGCGGCCCTCGCCGCCTCGCACGACGGCCGCCCCGACCACCTCGGCACCGTCGGCGACGAGGTGTGGTGGACCGAGCCGCGCCCGGCCGAGGGCGGCCGCCGCGTCCTGATGCGCCGCCGCCCGGACGGCACCACCGCACCCGCGCTGCCCGCCCCGTGGAACCCGCGCAGCCGGGTGATCGAGTACGGCGGACAGCCCTGGGCGGGCGCGGTGCGCGAGGAGGGCGGGCCGCTTGTCGTCTTCGTCCACTTCGCCGACCAGCGGCTGTACGTGTACGCCCCCGACGGGCCGGACGCGCCCCGGCCGCTCACCCCGCTCTCGGACGTCGGCGGCGGGCTGCGCTGGGTGGACCCCCAGCTGCACCTGGACCGCGGCGGCCAGGGCGAAGTCTGGTGCGTGCTGGAGGAGTTCACCGGACCCGGGCCGACCGACGTACGCCGGGTGGTCGCCGCCGTACCGCTGGACGGTTCCGCGGCCGAGGACCGCTCCGCCGTACGGGAACTCTCCGACGGAAGTCACCGGTTCGTCACCGGGCCCCGCGTCTCGCACGACGGGCGACGGGCCGCCTGGATCGCCTGGGACCACCCCCGGATGCCCTGGGACGGCACGGTGGTGATGCTGGCGGAGATCACGGAGAGCGGTGAACTCACCGGCGTACGGCCCCTGGTGGGCGATGTCGACGAGTCGGTCTGCCAGATCGAATGGGACCGCGACGGCAGCCTTCTATTCGTCTCCGACCTCGCCGACTGGTGGGAACTCCAGCGCATCCGCCCCCACGCCGTGGCCGGAAGCGTGGTACCCAGCAGCCGTCTTCTGCCGCCCCGCGGCGAGGAGTTCGGCGGGCCGCTGTGGAAGATCGGGCTGCGCTGGTTCCATCCGCTGGAGAACGGGCTGATCGCCGTCCTGCACGGCCGGGGCTCCCAGCGGCTGGGCATCCTCGACCCGGAGACGGGCGAACTCGCCGACGTGCCGGGCCACTGGGACACCTGGGCCGACACCCTCGCCGTGCACGGCAGCCGGGTCGTCGGCGTCGCGGCGAGCCCGCGCACCGGCTACGAGGTCGTGGAGCTGGACACGGCGACCGGGCGTACCCGCGTCATCGGATCGGCCCACCGGGACGCCGTCGACCCGGCCTACCTCCCCGCACCGCAGGACCGGACGTTCACGGGCTTGGACGGCCGCGAGATCCACGCCCACATCTGTCCGCCGCACCACCCCGGGCTCACCGGGGCCGAGGGCGAACTGCCCCCGTACATCGTGGCGGCGCACGGGGGCCCCACCGGCCACGCACCGCTCGTTCTCGACCTGGAGATCGCCTACTTCACCTCGCGTGGCATCGGGGTCGCCGTAGTGAACTACGGCGGCTCCACCGGCTACGGCCGCCGCTACCGCGAACGGCTCCGCGAACAGTGGGGGGTCGTCGACGTGGCGGACTGCGCGGCCGTCGCCGACGCCCTGGTCGCGGAGGGCGCGGCCGACCCCCGCCGGCTCGCCGTCCGGGGCGGCAGCGCGGGCGGCTGGACCGCCGCGGCCTCGCTCATCGGCACCGACCGCTACGCCTGCGGCACGATCCTGTACCCGGTCCTGGACCTGGACGGCTGGTCGACGGAGGGCACGCACGACTTCGAGTCGCAGTATCTGGAGTCCCTGATCGGACCGGCCGCCGAGGTGCCCGAGCGCTACCGGGAGCGTGCGCCGATCAACGGCACCGACCGGCTCACCGCACCGTTCCTGCTGCTCCAGGGGCTGGACGACCTGGTCTGCCCGCCCGCCCAGTGCGACCGGTTCCTCGCCGCCGTCGCGGGCCAGGGTGTGCCGCACGCGTACATCGCCTTCGAGGGGGAGGGGCACGGGTTCCGGCGGGCGGAGACCCTGATCCGGGCGCTGGAGGCCGAACTCTCCCTCTACGTACAGACATTCGGTATCGACCGGAGTGACGTGCCGCCGCTGGAGCTGAAGAAGTGACGCCGGCTCCTTCGCGGGTGGCCCCATCGGCCCGTCCGCCCCGACTGCGCCCGGGCGCGCGCGTCGCCGTCGTCGCTCCCAGTGGTCCCGTCCCCGCCGACCGGTTGGAGGAGGGGCTCGGTGTGCTGCGCGGCTGGGGGCTGGAACCGGCCGTGGCCTCCCATGTCGCTGACGTACATCCGGCATTGGACTACCTGGCGGGGGCGGACGCGGACCGGGCGGCCGACCTCCAGGCGGCCTGGTGCGATCCGTCCGTGGACGCCGTGTTCTGCGCCCGGGGCGGGTACGGCGCGCACCGGATGGTGGACCTGATGGACTGGGCGGCGATCCGGGCGGCCGGGCCCAAGGTGTTCGTCGGCTACAGCGACATCACCGTGCTGCACGAGGCGTTCGCTCTACGGGCCGGATTCTCCACTCTGCACGGCCCGATGGTGGCCACCGAGGCGTTCCTGGAGGACGCGGTCACCCGTGAGCACCTGCGCGCCACGCTCTTCGAGCCGGAGACGACCTCGACCCTCGGTCTGGACGCGGCCGCCGCCCTGGTACCCGGACGGGCCCGGGGAGTCCTGTACGGGGGCTGCGTCAGCCTGCTCGCCGCCACCGCCGGCACTCCGCACGCCCGGACCGGCGCCCGGGACGGCCTGCTCGTCATCGAGGACACCGGGGAGGAGCCCTACCGGCTGGACGGCATCCTCACCCGGCTGCTGCGCTCCGGCGTCCTGGAGGGGCTGTCCGGGGTGGTCTGCGGCTCCTGGCAGGAGTGCGGACCGTACGAGAAGATCCGCGCGGTGCTGGCCGACCGGTTCGGCCCGCTGGGCATACCGGTGATCGAGGAGCTGGGGTTCGGTCACGGTCCGACCGCGCTGACGGTCCCGCTGGGAGTGCCCGCGGTGCTAGACGCCCCTGCGGACGGCGGCCGGTGCACGCTGACCGTCGAGGTCCCCGCGCTCCTCTAGGCCCGGGCGCTGCGGGTCCGCCCCCGGGCATCCTCATGTGAAGGTCCGTCAACAACCGCTGTCCTGAGCGTTGACACGGCTATGACACGTGTCACAGCATGAGCGCGGCCAAGTGCTTACCGGTCGGTAAGGTGTCCTCGGTGTGGAGGTCTTCGTGTCAGGTGCTGTTTCCAGCTTGCGCCACCCGCTCGTCGCGGTCGCGGGCGCTGCCCTCGCCGCCCCCCTCGCCCTCTCCGGCCCGGCCCACGCCGAAGCCGCCCCGTACACCGTCACCCCGCTCAAGTTCACCGTCCAGGCGGGCGGCCGCTCCTGCGTGGTCGACGCCGACCTGTACCGCCCCGCCGGTGTCGACGCGGACCGCCCCGCCCCCGCTGTCCTCGCCACCAACGGCTTCGGCGGCAGCAAGTCCGACGGGTCGACCGACGCCATCGGCAAGGCCGTCGCCTCCCGCGGCTATGTCGGCCTCGTCTACTCCGGCCTCGGCTTCGGCAAGTCCGGCTGCCTGATCACCCTGGACGACCCCGCCATCGACGGAAAGGCCGCGAGCGGGCTCCTCGACTTCCTCGGCGGCATCCGGGCGGCGGACGACGGCACCCGCGCGGACTACGTCGTCCGCGACGGCGGGGGCGACCCGCGCGTCGGCATGATCGGCGGCTCGTACGGCGGCGCCATCCAGCTCGCCACCGCCTCCACCGACCCCCGCGTGGACGCCCTCGTCCCGCTCATCACCTGGAACGACCTCGCCTACGCGCTCGCCCCCAACAACACCGGGGCGGCCGCCGGCGTCACCTCCGACACCCTCGGCGTCTTCAAGTGGCAGTGGACCAACGGGTTCTACCTGATCGGCGAGGGCCAGCCGCTCCTCAACCCGAGCCTGGACCCCTCCCGCTTCAACCGGCTGGACTGCCTGCACTTCGCCGCCCAGGCCTGCGAGACCGTCCGGCTCCTCAACTCCGGCCGCTACCCGGCCGACAAGGCCGAGGCGATGCTCGCCTACGCCCGCAGCGTCTCGCCCGTCTCCTATCTCGACCGGGTCAAGGCCCCGACCCTGATCGTCCAGGGCCAGGCCGACAGCCTGTTCAACCTCAACGAGGCCACCGCCACCTACAAGACCCTCAAAGCGCGGGGCACCACCGCCAAGATGATCTGGCAGTCCTGGGGCCACAGCGGCGGCCAGGTGCCCGGCGAACTCGACCTGAGCGAAGGCAACCTGGAGACCAGCTACGTCGGCCGGCGGGTGCTCGCCTGGTTCGACCGGTACCTTCGGAAGAGGACGGACGCCGACACCGGACCCGAGTTCGCCTACTACCGCTCCTGGCAGAGCGGTTACGGGACCGCCGCGGCCGTGCCCGCCCTGTCGCAGAAGATGTACCTCTCCGGCGACGGCAAGCTCGTCGACAACCGCTCCAAGGTGATCCGCGGCAGCCGCCGGTACACCAACTGGCCAGTGCCGACCAGCCATTCGGAGAGCTCGATCGCCCCGCTGATCGGGCTGCCCGACCCCAAGCCGTACGACACGAAGGGCACCTACCTCGGCTGGCGCAGCGCCCCGCTCACCGCACCCCTCGACGTCGTCGGCGCCCCGAAGGCCACGCTGAAGGTCCTCTCACCGAAGGCGGAGCGGGTCCAGAACAGCGGGGACGCCTCCGACAAGCTCGTTCTCTTCGCCAAGGTGTACGACGTGGCCCCCGACGGCACCAGGAAGCTGGTGAACCGCCTCGTCTCACCGGTCAGGGTCCCCGATGTCACCCGGCCCTTCACGGTGGAGCTGCCCGGCATCGTCCACCGGTACGAGAAGGGGCACCGGCTCGAGTTCGTGATCGCCGCCAGCGACACCGCGTACTTCGGCAACCGGGGCATCAAGCCCGTCACCGTGGTCAGCGCCCCCGAGGACACGGGTGTGCTGGAGCTGCCCGTGGTCCCGGCCGGCTGAGACCGCTCTCTTCACCCGAACGGCGGAACACCACCGCCCCCCGGACCTGGCAGCGAGCCATGCTGGGGACCCCCCGGGGGGCGGCGAAAGGACCGGACCATGAGTCCCAAGGACGCGAGGAGCGACGGCAGGCGCAGCACCGGGCTGTGGACTCCGGGGCGCATCGCCGTCGGCGTGCTGGTCGTACTCGTCCTGGTGTTCATCTGCGTGAACACCGGGAAGGTCACCATCCGGGTGCTGATCCCCGAAGTGACCATGCCGCTCTGGCTGGCCCTGCTCGCCATGTTCCTGATCGGGCTGGTGTGCGGCGGCTACCTGTTCCGCCGGAAGGGCAAGTGACGCCGGGAGGCCGGCGGGAACGTCTCCCCGCCGGCCGCCCGTACCCGTCGTACGCTGGGACGGTGCCCGAACCGAACGGTCACCGGACACCGACCGCCCCGTACCTCGCCGAGGGCCGGAGAACGGCCCTGCGTCGCTTCACCGAGGCCGACGCGGCGGAGTTCACGGCCCGCGCCCGGGAGAGCCGCGCCCACCAACGCCCCTGGCTCTTCCCGCCGGAGCGGGCCGACACCTATGCCGCGTACGCCGACGCCCTCGCCCGGGACCCGGCCCGTGAGGGCTTCCTCGTCTGCGAGCGCGGCGACGGCGGCGACGGCGGGGCGGGCGGCGAGAGCGGCACGGGCGGCGCGGACGGGGCCATCGCCGGGTTCATCAACATCAACAACATCGTCCTCGGCGGCTTCCGCAGCGGCGCCCTCGGTTACGGGGCCTTCGCGCACGCGGCCGGGCGCGGACTGATGGGCGAGGCGCTCGGCCTCGTCATGGACCTGGCCTTCGGGCCGCTCGGTCTGCACCGCCTGGAGGCCAACATCCAGCCCGGCAACGCGGCCTCCATCGCCCTGGTCCGGCGGGCCGGGTTCCGCCTGGAGGGGTTCTCGCCCGACTTCCTCCACATCGACGGCGCCTGGCGCGACCATGAGCGCTGGGCGATCACGGCACCGGCCGCCGAAGCCTCGTGAGCCCCTCTCCGCGGCCCGCCGAAACCTCTTGAGGCTGCGCGGAGCGGCGGCGAGGATGAGTCGCATGCGTTCCATCGTGGTTCTCGAAGCCCCCTCCAACCTGGGCCTCCGGCCCCCCGCCCCCCGGCGCCGTCCCCGGCTGCTACGAGCTGGCGGGAGCCCTGCGTGAGCAGCGGATCGTGCAGCGGACCGGCGCGCTGGAAGGCGGAGTCGTGGTCCCGCCGCGCTACGACCTCGGCGAGTGGCAGGAGTCTCCTCCCCGCGCTGCGTCGGGCTCAACGTCACCATCTACGACCCGGACCTCGACCCGGACGGCACCGCGGGCGCCCTGCTCGCCGACCTCGTCGTCAAAGCGCTCGCGCCGGTCTGACACGCCTGTCCCGGGCCTGGCACGTCAGACCGTCACGTTGCGGTCCACGTACTCGAAGACCGAGCCGTCCGGGTGCAGCGCGATCAGGTTGCGCCCCGCCGGGGTCGGCACCGGCCCCGCGACGATCCTGGCGCCCGCCCGGGTCAGCGCTGCGTTCGCCTCGTCGACGTCCTTCACGGCGATGGTCGCGCTCACCTTGCGCAGCACCTCCAGCTCCGCCTCGGGCCCGCTCATCAGCAGGAAGCAGCCGATGGCGGCGACCGACACCCCGCCGCGCTCGAAGCGGTGGGCCGGGGTGCCCGTCAGCCCCTGGTAGAAGGCGACCGCGGCCTCCAGGTCGTCGACGCAGATACGCAGCGTGGTTCCGAGGATCTCCATGCGTACGAGGGTAGTCGGCGTCCGCCGTGCGTGTGATCGATTCGGGCCTGCTCCGGTCCGCCGGAATCCGGTAGCCGGAATACGATCCCCCGGCGCTGGCGCGGTGCGAGGGCCCGCCCGGACGTCACCCCCGGCAGAGCACCTCGCCGTGCGGGACCATGAACCAGCCGTCGCCCTCCTCGCCCCAGCCGCGCCACGTGGCCGCGATGGCCGTCAGCTGCCCGGCGCTCGCATGGCCGCCCCGGACCGCCAGTTCGGCGTAGACCGAGGCCGTCGTACGGTCCGCCCACAGCCCGCTCCACCAGGCGCGGGTCTCCGGGGTGGCGAAGCACCAGGCGGCGGCGGTCGGGGTGATGTCGGTGAACCCGGCCTGCCGCGCCCAGGAGAGCAGCATCCGCCCGGCGTCCGGCTCGCCGCCGTTGGCGCGGGCCACCCGTCGGTACACCTCCTGCCACTCGGACAGCCCCGGCGTCTTCGGGTACCAGGCCATCGCCGCGTAATCGCTGTCGCGCGCCGCGACCACCCCTCCCGGCCGGCAGACGCGCCGCATCTCGCGCAGCGCCTGGACCGGGTCGCCCACATGCTGCAGGACCTGGTGGGCGTGGACGATGTCGAAGGAGTCGTCGGGGAAGTCCAGTGCGTGGACGTCGGCGACCGTGAACGCGACGTTCTCCACGCCGCGTTCGGCGGCCACCGCAGCCGCCTGCTCCAGGATGCCGGGGCCGGTGTCGACGGCGGTCACCCGGCCCGGCGCGACCAGGGCGGCGAGGTCGGCGGTGATGGTGCCGGGGCCGCAGCCGATGTCCAGCACCGCCATGCCGGGCCGGAGTTCACCGAGCAGGTAGCCCGCCGAGTTGGCGGCGGTCCGCCAGCGGTGCGAGCGCAGCACCGACTCGTGGTGGCCGTGGGTGTAGACGGCGGTCTCTTTCGGCATGCAGCGTCCCTTCTCGGTACGGCGGTTGCGCGCTGCGACCACCGTACGCCGCCATGTCGTATGGTGAGATGGGTGTCTTGGTATGCGGACAGCTCCGGACGGCCGCTACACGGGCATCGGGCAGTAGACCGTCAGCGCCTCCGGCAGCTTGTCGATCAGCAACTCGGTTCCGGAGTGGGCCACTTCACCGTCGTACGCATACGGAGTCCCCGGCGCCAGCCCGGCGATCCGCACCCGGCGCCGCCGCACCGCCGCATGCGCGGGGGAGCGGGTCAGAGGTCCGGCCACCGCCGCCGCCAGCATGCGCAGCCCCGGGCTCCGGCCGCCGTGCACCACCCGGACGTCCAGCAGCCCGTCCGCCAGGTTGTGGCGCCGGCCGGGCGCCGGGCCGACCCGCTGGAAAAGGCCGTTGCCGACGAACAGCAGCCACAACGGGCGCCTGCGGCCCTGGAGTTCTGCCTCCAGGGGGCGCTGGCCGCGCAGCACGTGCAGGGCGGCGAGCACCCCCGCCGGCCAGCCGCCGATCCGGGGCGACCAGTGCTCCCGGGCCCGTACGAGATCCGGATAGGCGCCCAGGCTGAAGGCGTTGAGGAAGTAGCCGTCCGCCCCCTCGGGGCCCTTCGGGCCCGGGCGGAACCGGCCCAGGTCGACCTTTATGGCATCGCCCGCCGTGAGCGCCGCCGCCGTTTCCTGGACCGTCTCGATGCCCAGGTCGTAGGCGAAGTGGTTGAGCGTCCCGCCGGGGAAGACGGCCAGCGGCATCCCGTGCGTCGCCGCGACGGAGGCCGCCAGGTTCACCGTGCCGTCGCCTCCGCAGACGCCCAGGGCCTCGCCCCGGCCGGCCGCCTTCTCCATGGCGGTGGACAGGCCGGCGGGCGCGCACTCGACCACCTCGGCGAGCGGCAGTGCCTCGCGCACCATCGCCGCGGTCGCGGTCGCCGTGCCGGACGCCTGGTTCACCACCACCACGAGACCCTTGCCGCCGGGCAGTGCGGGCGCCTCACCGGGCGGCCGGCCGGGCGCCGGGAGCTGGCCCCGGGTGGGGACGACCCCGCGCAGGGCGAACGCGGCTCCTATGCCGAGGGCGGCCCCGGCCAGGACATCGCTCGGATAGTGGACTCCCGTGTAGACGCGGGAGGCGGCCACCGCCACCGCCACGGGGGCGACGACCGCGCCCCACCCCTTCGACTCCAGAGCCACCCCGGTGGCGAAGGCCGCGGCCGAGGCCGCGTGGCCGGAGGGGAAGGACGTGGTCACCGGCTGTCGCTTCAGCTGCCGCATGGCCGGCACATGATCGAGTATCGGCCGCTGCCGGCGGACCGCACCCTTGCCGACGGTGTTGATCGCCGCCGACGCCACGGCCAGCGACGCGACCCCGCGCAGGGCGGCCCGGCGGGAGCGCGCGCTGGAGCCGAGGGCCGCGATGCCGACCGCCGTCCCGAACCAGAGCAGCCCGTGGTTGGCGCTCCGGCTCATCTTGGGCAGCAGGGGATCGGCACCCGGCCAGTGCCGGCCCGCAACGCTCTGGAAGACGGCGAGGTCCCGTCCTTGCAGCCAGTTCCGCACCCGTCCGGCGGCGGAGGAGGCGGATGAGATGTTCGGTGACGACATGGGCGACATGGCTCAGCGAATACCCGTCCGCCCGCCGATGAACCAGCAGGCGCGCTGAGAGCCTCACCACGTGGCGCCGACCAACCGGCACAACGGCCCAAGGCTCGCCCCGCCGCGCAATTGGGCGGGCGGCCCGGCCCGAACCTCCGTATAAAGGGCCCAGAGAGCGCCCCGGAGCCGTGGAAGGGGCGGTGGCGGTGACAGCGGAGGAGGCCGGGATGCACGAGGACCACGGGCCCGTACGCTACGGGCCGCCCGCCCCCGACCCCGGCCTCCCGGTCCTGCCCGAGCTGGCCGCCGTCCTGGCCGCCGCTGCGGACCGCACCCGCCCCGAGCCGCCCGGCGGCGGCCGCGGCCTGCGCGAGGCGGCCTGCGCCTACTGGGCGCGGCGCGGGCTGCACGGCGGGCCGGAGAACATCGTGGCCGCCCCCGGCGACCAGCCGCTCCTCCTCGCGCTGATCGCCGCACAGGGCGGCGACGTCCTCATGCCCCGCCCCTGCCCGGCCACCTGGATGCCGCAGGCCCGGCTGCTCGGCAGGCCCGCCTACCAGGTGCCGACGCCGGCCGAGTGCGGGGGCGTGCCCGACCCGTACGCGCTGCTGGAGACCGTGCGCCGGGTACGGGCCGAGGGCGGCCGGCCGAAACTGCTGGTGCTCTCCGTCGCAGACGACCCCACCGCCACCGTCGCCCCGCCCGAGCTGGTGCGGGAGGCCTGCGAGGCAGCGGTCGGCGAGGGGATGCACATCATCAGTGACGAGACCTGGCGCGACACCGTGCACCGGCCGCGCGACACCGTCCTGCTCAGCCCCGCCGAGATGTGTCCCGACGACGTCACCGTCATCAGCGACCTCTGCGGCGCCTTCACCCCCGCCGCCTGGCCGGTCGCCGTCGCCCGCTTCCCCGAGACCGCGCGGGCAGCCGTACGCCGGGCCCGCACGCTGGACATCCTGACCGCCCTGGGCGCCCTGGTCGCCGGCCCGCTCGCGCCCGCCGCCGCCCACGCCCTCGGCGAGCCGGAGGCCGTACGGGAACGGATCCGGCAGGCCGCCGGGCTCCAGGCCCAGGTCGCCGCCGCAGCCCACCGCGCGGTCCTCAGCTCCGGCGCCCTGGCCCGCCCTCCGCAGGCGGGCCGCCACCTCTACGCGGACCTCGGCCCGCTCCGCCCCCGGCTGGCGGACCTCGGCGTCACGGACTCCATGGAGCTGGAGGAGTACCTCACCGACCGGCTCGGCGCCCCCACCCCGGGCGGCCACCGCTTCGGCGACGAGCTGGGCGCCCTGCGCGTACGCCTGGGCACCGGGCCGCTGCTGGGGGCGACGCCCGAGGACCAGCGGGCGTCCCTGACGGCGGCGGAGCCGCTGGAGCTGCCGCATGTGGAGCGGGCACTGAGCACGTTCGCGGCAGCCTTCGGCGAGCTGAGGTGAGCCGCGGGAGATGAGGCTTCAGACCGTCGCGCCGCCCGTCCCGTGCCCGAACCGCGCGCGCAGCCTCCGCCACACCGCCGGAGCCCCGCTGATCACCACGGTCAGCGTCACCGCCGCGACCACGCCCTGCCACGGCTCCGGGAAGAGCGACCCGCCCAGGATCCCGATCAGCTGGTACGTCGCCGCCCACGCCAGGCACGCCGGCACATCGCCCCGGGCGAACGTCTTCAGCTCCATCTTCCCCAGCAGGCAGGCCAGCATCACCGGGATCCGCCCGGCCGGCACCAGCCGGGACAGGATCAGCACCGTCCCGCCGTGCTCGTCCAGCTTCTCCTGGGCCTGCGCGAGCCGCTCCGGCGCGGCCCGGCGGGTGAGCGCCGCCAGCCACTTCGAACCGTTTCTCGAGCGCACCCCGCGCTGCCCCAGCCAGTACAGGCAGACATCGCCCAGGAACGCCGCTCCCGAGGCCACCGCGAAGACGAACAGCAGCGAGAACGGTGACGACTGGTGGAGCGCCACCACCGCCGCCGAACTCACCAGCGCCCCCGTCGGAATCACCGGGACCAACGACCCCAGCGCCACCAGGAGGAACAGCGTCGGATAGCCCACGGCCTGCTGGGTCGACTCGGTGGGCAGCGCCCCCACCACCGACTGGAGCTCCGGGATCACCGGCGGGCCTCCGGCCGGATGCGCTCGCCGTGGGACAGCAGGTGCACCGCCACCTCCGGCGCCCGGATGCCCGCCTGCCGGACGAACTCGTCGCCCGGCCCGTGGAACTCGTGCGGCCGCACCCCGTCAAGACCGATCGGCCAGTACGTGCCGAAGTGCACGGGCACCGCCGAGCGCGGCTCCAGGAGCGTCAGCGCCTCGGCGGCACGGGACGGGTCCAGATGGCCCTGCCCGAGGTACGGGCCCCAGCCGCCCACCGGCAGCAGCGCCACATCCACCGCGCCCACCGCCTCCGCCATCTCGTCGTAGAGCCCGGTGTCCCCGGCGAAGTAGGTCCGCGCCTCGCCCTCGACCACGTAACCGAGCGCGGGCACCTTGCGCGGCCCGACCGGCAGCCGCCGCCCGTCGTGGAGCGCCGGTACCGCCCGCACCCGCACCTCGCCGACCCGGACCTCGTCGCCCGCACGGACCTCGGTGACGGCCAGCTCCCGCCTCCGGAGCAGCGTGCGCAGCCCGGGCACGGCCGCGACCGCTCCGTTCGGCACGACCAGCCGGGTGCCGGGGGCCAGCCGGGACAGCGACGGCAGATGCAGATGGTCGGAGTGCAGATGCGAGACCAGCACCACCTCGGCGAGCGCGGCCTGCGGCGGCGGCACCTCACCCCGGCGGCGGCGCAGATGCGCGAAGCGCCGTACGAAGAGGGGGTCGGTCAACACGCGTACCCCGGAGTCCTCGATCGTGCAGGTGGCATGACCCCACCAGGTGACCTCCACCGGCACGTCCCGCCTCCTCGTTCGGCCTCCGCGACCCCGTGCCCCGGAGCGGCCCGCCCACACCCGCACAGGGCAAGCGCTGCCGGTACGAGCCTATGCGCCCCCGGGCCTCCACCACGACGGCCCCTGACCGGGCCCGACGCTGTGAAAAGCTGGGGAGCGGACTCCTGACGTACGGGTCCGCAGCCAAGAAGGCGTGAGGTGGACCGGCGTGGACGAGCGGAGACGGCGTACGCCGGGGTGGCGTACGGCGCGATGGCGTACGGCCGGCGGCGCGCTGATGCGGGTCGTCGCGGTCTGGGCGGTCTCCACCCTCACCATGCTCGCGCTCGCCGGCATCCTGCCCGACTTCCAGCTCCAGTCCGACGACGGCGACACCATCACCCGCACCGCGTTCACGGCGGCCTGGGGCGCGGGGGCGTTCGGCCTGCTCTCCGCGCTGGTGTGGCCCGTCCTCGTCCGGGCCCTGCTCATCGTCCCCGCGCTCGTCCTCGGCGCTCTTGTCTTCTTCCTCAACGGTTCGCTGCTGCTGATCGCGCTGCGCCTCATCCCGGACGGGCGCGGGGACGCCGCCCCGGAGACCGCGGTCGTCGTCGCCGCCGTGATGTCCGCCGTCGCCTCCGCCACCTCCACCGCGCTCGCCGTCCGCGACGACGAGGCCTACCGCCGCAGGCTCTCCCGCCTCGCCGACCGGCGCCGCCGACGCGGCTCCCCGGACGTGCTGGGACCCGACCGCGACGGACCGCCCGGCACCGTCTTCCTCCAGCTCGACGGAGTCGGCCACGACGTCCTGGTGAGGGCGGCCGCCGACGGGCTCATGCCGACCGTCGCCGACTGGCTCGCCGACTCCTCCGGACACCGCCTCACACCCTGGCGCACCGACTGGTCCAGCCAGACCGGCGCCAGCCAGCTCGCCATCCTGCACGGCTCCAACCACGACGTCCCCGCCTTCCGCTGGTACGAGAAGGAGACCGGCACCCTCATGGTCTCCAGCCGCCCCGCCAGCGCCCTGGAGATGCAGCGCCGCGCCATCGCCCGCACCCGGGACGGCGGCCTGCTCACCATCGACGGGGCGAGCCGCGGCAACCTCTTCAGCGGCGGCGCCGGACAGCTCGCCCTGGTCCTGTCCATGGCCGCCCGCCGAGGCAAGGGCCGGCGCTCCCGCTCCGGGTACTTCGCCTACTTCTCCGACCCGGCCAACGCCGTCCGTACCGCCCTCTCGTTCGCCGCGGAGGTCGGCCGCGAGATCGGCCAGTCGACCCGGGCCCGCGTCCGCAAGGACACCCCGCGGGTCAAGCGCGGCGGCCTCTACCCCTTCATCCGGGCCTTCGCGACCGTCGTGGAGCGCGACGTGGTCGTCTCCGCCGTCCTCGGCGACATGTTCGCCGGACGTACCGCCGTCTACGCCGACCTGGTCGCCTACGACGAGGTCGCCCACCACTCCGGACCGCACAGCCGCGACGCCGAGAAGGTCCTCCAGCGCCTCGACCGCTCGCTCGCGCTCATCGCCGAGATCGCCGACCACACCCCCCGTACGTACCGGATCGTGCTCCTCTCCGACCACGGCCAGAGCCCCGGCGAGACGTTCGCCGGGAGGTACGGGCTGACGCTCAAGGACCTCGTACGGGCGGGGTGCGGGCTCCCCGTGTCGCGCCGGGCCCGCGGCACGCACAGCGCCTCCGAGGCACGCGACGCGGTCCGGATCGCCCTGCACCGCCCGCCCGTGGAGGTGGAACCGGAGGCGGAGCAGGCGGTCAAGCGCTCCGAACCGATCGTGCTGGCCTCCGGCAACCTCGGCCTGATCTCCTTCCCCGACGTCGAAGGGCGAGCCTCGCGTGAGCAGATCGACCGCCGCAACCCGGCGCTGCTGTCCACGCTCGCCAACCATCCGGGGATCGGCTTCCTCCTCGTCCGCAGCGAGGAACACGGCTCCGTCGTGATGGGGCCGGGCGGGCTCGAGGTCCCCGTCGCCGAACTGGCCGACGGCGAGGGCCCGCTCGCGGGCTTCGGCCCCGGCGCGGCCGCCGCCGTACGGCGCACCGACACCTTCCCGCACGTCGCCGACATCATGGTCAACTCCATGTACGACCCCGAGACCGGCACCGTACACGCCTTCGAGGAGCAGATCGGCTCGCACGGCGGTCTCGGCGGCGAGCAGTCCCGGCCGTTCCTGCTCTGGCCGCGCGGGATGACGGACCCCCTGGACATCGTGGCCGCGGAGAGCGCCGAAGGCACGCCGACGCCGCCGGGCGGCGGGCTGGTGGGCGCGGAGGCGGTGCACCGGGTGCTCAACCGCTGGCTGCTGGAGTTCTCCGGGCCGCAGGTGCCGGTGCGGACGGAGGGCTTCACGGGGGCTGCCCGGGCGGACGAGCCGTTCCCGGAGCAGGGGGCCGTCGACGGTCAGGGGCGGGCCGGGGTGCCGGACCCGGACGTGCGGACCCCATCGGTGCTCAGCGAGATCCCGCTGCCAAAGACACCGGGCTGAGCATCGGGCGCCTCCCGGATCAGGCCGACTGCCGCCGTACCAGTGTCGGCGGGAAGAGCACGGAGGGCGACGGGCCGCCCGGGCCGCCGATCTGCTTCAGCAGCAGCCGGGCCATCTCCGCCGCCATCTCCTCCACCGGCTGCCGCACCGTCGTCAGCGGCGGGTCGCAGGCGGCCGCCGCGCTGCTGTCGTCGAAGCCCACCACGGCCACATCGGACGGCACGTCGCGCCCGGCCCGCTGCAGCACCGGGAGCGCGCCCAGGGCCATCAGGTCCGAGGCGATGAACACCCCGTCCAGGCCGGGCTGTTCCTCCAGCAGCCGGCGCATCGCCGCCGCGCCGCCCAGATGCGTGAAGTCCCCCTCCGCGCAGGCCACGTCCTCGATCCCGTGCGCGGCGAGGGCCTCCAGGAAACCCGCGAGACGGACCTGCCCCGCGGGCCTGTCCTGCGGACCGGAGACGGTCCCGATACGGCGCCGCCCCAGCGCGGCCAGATGGTCGGCCGCGAGCCGCGCCCCGGCCTGCTGGTCGACCTCCACGTAGGCCAGCGACGACGGACGCGGGGGGCGGCCGGCGAGTACGGCGGGCAGCCGGGTCTCCTGGAGCAGATGGGGCAGCGGGTCATCCGCGTGCGAGGTGACGAGGACGACACCGTCGACGTGGCCGTGGCGCAGGTAGGAGAGCAGCTGGGTCCGGGACGCCTCGTCGTCCGCCAGCATCAGCACCAGCTGGACGCCCGCCGGACGCAGCACTTCTAGGAGCCCGCTGACGACCCGGCCGAAATAGGGGTCGGAGAACATCCGGCCGGCGAACGGCTCGGAGACCGCCGGCCGTTCCCGCTCCGAGATCACCAGGGCCACCGAGTCGGTGCGCCGGGTCACCAGCGAGCGCGCCGCCCGGTTGGGCACGTACCCGGTCGTCGCCACCGCCTCCTCGACCACGGTGCGCAGGGCGGGGTCCACCGTGGTGGCTCCGTTGACCACCCGGGACACGGTGGCCCGTGAGACACCGGCCACGGCCGCCACGTCCTCCAAGGTCGGGCGTACGGGCGGCTCCACTTCGGCTGTCATGCGGCCCTTTATACCCGCAGCCCAGGGCGCCGGTCAGCCGAGGGCCCGTGTAGCCCCTGGGAGCGCTTCCAGCTCGGTGAGCAGAGGCCACCGCCTCGATGTCAGTGGTGGGCGGCAGGATGGTCACCATGACGAACCCAGCCGCTGTGCCCGCCGATGCCGCCGCCTATGCCGCTGCGGTCGAAGAGGCCTCCCAGGCCGCCGCCGCGTACTACGCCACGGGGGAGAGCACCCTCGACGACGACGCGTACGACCGGCTGGCGCGGGGGATCGCCGCGTACGAGGCGGGCCATCCCGACGAGATACACGAGTCATCACCGACGGGCAAGGTGGCGGGCGGGGCCGCCGTCGGCGACGTGCCGCACACGGAGCCGATGCTCTCGCTGGACAACGTGTTCTCGGCCGAGCAGTTCGCGACCTGGACGGCCTCGCTGGAGCGACGGATCGGCAGACCGGTCGCCGCCTGGAGCGTGGAGCCGAAGCTCGACGGCCTCGCGGTCGCCGCCCGCTACCGGGAGGGCCGTCTGGAGCGGCTGATCACCCGCGGCGACGGCACGGCGGGTGAGGACGTCTCGCACGCGGCCCTCGCGGTCGTCGGACTGCCCGAGCGGCTGGCCGCCCCGGTCACCATCGAGGTGCGCGGCGAAATACTCATGACGAACGAGCAGTTCGACCAGGGCAACGCGACCCGCACGGAGCACGGCGGCGCCCCCTTCGCCAACCCGCGCAACGGGGCGGCGGGCACCCTGCGCGCCAAGGACCGGGCCTACCGGGTGGAGACGACCTTCTTCGCCTACGGAGCCCTGCCGCTCGTCGGCTCCGGTGAGCTCGCGGAGACCCTCACCGAGCTGCCCCACAGCGAGCTCCTCGGGTACGTCGCCGGCCTCGGCGTGCACACGGCCGCGACCACGGAGGTGGCGCCGGTCCGGGTGACCACCGTGGAGGCGGTGCAGGCGCGGGTGGCCGAGATAGGCGCTCTGCGCCCTGAGTTGCCGTTCGGCATCGACGGCATCGTGATCAAGGCGGACCTCGCGGCCGACCGGCGTGAGGCCGGTTCCGGCACCCGGGCGCCGCGCTGGGCTATCGCCTACAAGCTCCCGGCCGTGGAGAAGATCACACGCCTGCTCTCCGTCGAGTGGAACGTGGGGCGCACCGGGATCATCGCGCCGCGCGCCGTCCTGGAGCCCGTCGAGATCGACGGATCGACCGTCGGCTACGCCACCCTGCACAACCCGGCCGACATCACCCGCCGCGATCTGCGCCTGGGCGACCAGGTCATGGTCTACAAGGCGGGCGACATCATCCCGCGCATCGAGGCCCCCGTGGCCCACCTGCGCACCGGCGACGAGACGCCGATCGAGTTCCCGGCGAGCTGCCCGCAGTGCGGTTCCGACATCGACACGAGCGAGCAGCGCTGGCGCTGCACCCGAGGCCGCAACTGCCGCCTGGTCGCCTCCGTGTCGTACGCCGCCGGCCGGGACCAGCTCGACATCGAGGGCCTCGGGTCCACCCGGGTCGTCCAGCTCGTCGACGCGGGCCTCGTCACGGACTTCGCCGACCTGTTCACCCTGGAGCGGGAGCAGCTGCTCGCCCTGGACCGGATGGGCGAGACCTCCACCGACAATCTCCTCGCCGCCATCGAGACCGCCCGCTCGCGCCCGCTGTCCCGGGTCTTCTGCGCCCTGGGTGTACGGGGGACGGGACGCTCCATGTCCCGCAGGATCGCGCGGTACTTCGCGACCATGGACCACATCGTCGCCGCCGACACCGAGTCGCTCCAGCGGGTCGACGGCATCGGCAGGGAGAAGGCCACGGCGGTCGTCGCCGAGTTGGTGGAGCTGGCCCCGCTGATCGACAAGCTCGTCCGGGCCGGGGTGACGATGACGGAGCCGGGAGCCACCCCGCCGCCCGAGCCCGGCACGGAGGAGGAGGGCGGCGGCGGGACCGGCGCGGAGCTGCCGCTGGCGGGGATGAAGGTGGTGGTCACGGGAGCCATGACCGGGGCGCTGGAGAAGCTGTCGCGCAACCAGATGAATGAGCTGATCGAGCGGGCGGGCGGGAAGTCCTCCTCCAGCGTCTCCGCGCGCACCAGCCTGCTGGTGGCGGGGGAGAAGGCCGGGGCGAAGCGGGCCAAGGCGGAGGAGCTGGGGATCAGGATCGCGGCGCCGGAGGAGTTCGCGGAGCTGATCGCCGACCTCCTGAGCGGGCGGACAGGAGAGACGGGGCAGGTTCCCGAGGCCGACGAGGCGGAGGAGATCGTTGCGGTGACTGCCGTGGAGACGGCGGCCGTGGCTGTCCTGGCGGTGGAGGGGAAGGCTACGGCGGGCGTGCGGACGACGGAGGTCGCTGACGCCGTGGGGGTCGTGGAGGTCTGATCCGGCCGGGGGCGCCGATGAATCTCCGGGGCGCCTGTGAATCGGGAGGGAAGTGGCTTTCCCTCACCCGGTATTGCATAGTGATGACTTGGTCATGCCTCGCTATCAGCGGGCCGATGGGTGCGTGGGCGGCTGCGGGTGGCCGGCCGGGGGTGAGGGGCGATGCGTTCTCCGTACGACGGACAGCGACGCGGTCGTGGAGTCCCTCTGCCGGGCCGGCTTGGCGGCGAGCTCCCCGACGCTCCGCACCATGACCCTCTGGCCACACGCGGGACCGGCCGGTCCGGCGAAGGGCGCGGGCCGCTCGGCGAGGGACCCCGCCCCTCCGGCGAGGGTCCCGGACCGCTTCGTGACGGAAGCGGTGCCGAGGGGCCCGGAACCGGGCGTGAGCCCGGGGCGCTCCGGGTGCGCCACGGATACCGCCGGCTCGGCGGCAGGACCGTGGCCGCCCGGGGACTCGCCCTGGACCTCGGCAGCTCCCGCACCCGGGCCTGGGTACCCGGCCACGGCCTGGTCGCCGACCTGTTCCTCGGCCGCGCCCTCGACGGGGACGCCGAGCGGCCCGTCCGGCGCGGGCGCATCGTCGACCCCGAGTCCTGCGGGCGGCTGCTCGGCCGCATCGCCGACGCGGCCCTGGGTCCCGACCGCACGGACAGCGTGATCGTCCTCAGCCACCCCGTCCTCGCCGGTCCCGTCCACCGCAGCGCCGCCCGGGAGCTCCTCGCCGGTCTTGGACCGACGCGCGCCCTCGTCCTCAGCAGCGCCCGGGCCGCCGCCGCGCACGCCGGGCCGCGCGACGCCGGCCCGCTGCTCGTCATCGACATGGGCGCCGAGCTGACCGAGGTCACCCTCCTCGTCGGTGGCCGGATCGCCGACGCCCGGCAGGCCGAGAGCGGGCTCAGCGACCTGGACCCGGCGACGCTGCCCGCCACCCTCGTGGGTACGGTCCTCGACATGGTGAAGTCCATGTGGCGGCAGGACCGGCACGGCGCGATCCGCGGCGCTCTGCGCAAGGGCCCGGTGCTCGCCGGTGGCGGAGCGCTGCGCCCCGACGTCACCGACCGCCTCGTCCGGTGCCTCGGCGCGCCCGTGCGGCTGGCGGAGGACCCGTCGACCACCGTCGTCCGCGGCGCCGGACAGATCCTCAGCTCCGTGCTCCGCCACGGGGTGCCCACCTCCGCCCTGCCCGGCCGACCGAGGTGACCCCGCACCCGGGGCCGCCCCGGGGGAACGCGCTCCCGGTGCGGCCGGGACCGGCGCACCGGACGCGGAGCGTGCTGGCCGCGCTGGTGCTCGCCGTCCTCACCCTGGTCGGCGGCGCCCCCACCGCTGGGGCCGCGCTCCCCGCCGGCGCCCTCAGCAGTCGCGCGTCCACCGTCGCGTACACGCCGAACGCCCCGCCACCCGCCCCGCGGACCGACCGCACCGCCCACCCCGGCGGCCCCCATCACGACCTCCGGCGCACCCGCACGGCCCCGATCGCCGCCGGCCCAGGCGCCGGCGGCCGCAACGCCCGCGACCAGCAGCCCCGCCCTCACCGGCACACCGCCCGGCCCAGCCCCGTCCGGCCGCACACGCACACCCCCCACTCCCTCCACGAGCGGTCGCCGGCCGCCGACCCGACCACCCAGACCCCCCGCGCAGCCATCAGCCGCGCCCACCTCTCCGGCCACGCGCCCCCGCCCTCCTACGAAGGGCTGCTGCCCTGCCCGCCCGGCCCGGTCGTGCCGCGCGGGCATGTCGAGCGGGTCACCGCGGCCTTTTTCTCCACGCCCTCCGGACGCCGGGGCGCGCTGCCCGGCGTCCGTGGTCCTCCGGGCACGAGTGCCGGTCCCCCGACCGGCCACCGGCTCTGCTCTGCCGATCCGGCGTCGCGTCCTCGCTGAGGTGAGGGCGGCCGACGCCCCACCGGAGGATTCCCATGACTCGCGCCACCACGGTGCGAGCGGTTCTGGCCGCCGCCGTGCTGCTCGTCTCCGTCTTCATCACGCTGACCATGTCACCCAGACTCGGCCTCGACCTCCAGGGCGGCACCCGTATGGTGCTCCAGGCCGAGGACTCCGCCACCGTCGAGGCGAACCGGGAGACCACCGACCGCACCCTGGAGGTCCTGCGCCAGCGCATCGACTCCCTCGGGGTCGCCGAACCCGTCCTCACCCGCTCCGGCGAGGACCGGATCATCGTCGAACTGCCCGACGTCCAGGACCCGCGCCAGGCCGCCGCCGTCATCGGCCGCACGGCCCAGCTCAGCTTCCACGCCGTGCAGGGCGCCGCGCCCCCCGGCACGGACCCCGAGTCCCAGTCCAAGCCCGAGAAGGGGGCCGGCCGGCTGATCCTCCCCGACGAGCAGGGGACGCGCCTCGACCTCGGCCCCACCCGCCTCTCCGGCGCGGGTGTCAAGGACGCCACCGCCTTCTTCGAGGCCCAGCAGGCGGCCGGCTGGACCGTGAAGCTGGACTTCCACAAGGACGCCGGCAAGGACTGGACCAGGCTGACCGGCGAGGCCGCCTGCCACCCCGCCGGGGACGAGCGGCGGCGCGTCGCCATCGTCCTGGACGAGAAGGTCATCTCCTCGCCCCAGGTAGACCCCTCGGTCGGCTGCCAGGCCGGACTGCCCTCCGGCGGCACCCAGATCACCGGCTCCTTCACCGCGAAGGAGGCCCGTGACCTGGCCCTCCTCATCAAGGGCGGCGCCCTGCCGGTCCCCGTCGAGATCGTCGAGCAGCGGACCGTCGGCCCGACGCTCGGTGCCGCCGCCATCGACGCCAGCGCCCAGGCGGCCCTGATCGGCGCCGCCGCCACCGCGCTCTTCATCACCTTCGTCTACCGCCTCTTCGGCGCGCTGGCCGTCGTCGCCCTCGCCGCGTACGGCGTGATCTCGTACGCCGCGCTCGTCGGCCTCGGCGTCACCCTCACGCTCCCCGGACTCGCCGGATTCGTCCTGGCGATCGGGATGGCGGTCGACGCGAACGTCCTGGTCTTCGAACGGGCGAGGGAGGAGTGCCAGGCTCAGCCGAAACGCTCCCTGCGCTCGGCACTGACCACCGGCTTCCAGAAGGCGTTGAGCGCCGTCGCCGACTCGAACGTGACCACGCTCCTCGCGGCCGGGCTGCTGTTCTTCCTGGGCTCGGGCCCGGTCAAGGGCTTCGGTGTCACCCTCGCCATCGGCGTCATCGCCTCGATGTTCTCCGCGCTGGTCATCGCCCGCGCGCTCACCGAGATCGCGGCGGGCTCGCGCTTCGTCAGCAACTACCGGGGCGTCAACGGCATCGCGCGTCCCGGCGGCGTACGGACCTGGCTGACCCGCAAGGACCCGCAGCTGTTCCGCAAGCCGGTCCGGTGGCTCGTCGTCTCCACCGCCCTGGTGGCCGTCGCCGTCGCCGGGATCGTGGTGCGCGGGGTCGACCTGGGCGTCGAGTTCACCGGGGGCCGGCTCGTGGAGTACTCCACCAGCCGCCCCGTCGACGTCGAGACAGCCCGCTCCACGCTCGCCGACGCCGGCTTCGGTGACGCCGAGATCACCACGGCGGGCGACGGCGACATCTCCGTACGCACCGGAAAGCTCGACAACGACGGGGAGCACGCCCTGCGGACCGCCCTGGCCACCGAGGGCGGTGAGACCACGAAGCTCAGGGACGAGCTGATCGGCCCGAGCCTCGGCGACGAGCTGCGGCGCAACGCGCTGATCGCCCTGGGCGTCGCCGTATTCGTGCAGCTCGCCTATCTCGCGGTCCGGTTCCGCTGGACGTTCGCCGTGGGGGCGGTGGCCGGGATGGTGCACGACGTGATCCTCGTCGTGGGCGCCTTCGCCTGGCTGGGGCGGCCCGTGGACGGCATCTTCCTGGCCGCCCTGCTCACCGTCATCGGCTATTCGGTCAACGACTCGGTGGTGGTCTTCGACCGGGTACGGGAGCTGTGGACCGGCAACCGGAAGGCACCCCTGGCCACCATCGCGCGCCGGGCGGTGCTCCAGACCGTTCCCCGCACGGTGAACACCGGGGTGGGAGCCCTGTTCATCCTGGTCGCCCTCGCGGTACTGGGCGGCGACTCGCTGGCCGACTTCGCGCTCGCCCTGCTCATCGGCATCGTCGTGGGCACCTGGTCCTCGGTGTTCGCCGCCGTACCGGGCGCCCTGGTTCTGGAGCGCACCACCAGCGCACCCCCGCCCGTACCGGGCAAGGGCTCCCGGCGCGCCGGCGCACCCCGGCGCGAGCCGCTCGACAACGGGGCCCGCGTCTGACCCCGTACCGGGGAAGCGCCCGTCCGCCCCCTGCCCGGCCTCCGGGCAGGGGGCGGACGGTTACGGAAGGCGCTCGCGCAGATAGGCCGCGGTCTCCCGGTCTGCGGGCAGGAACGTCTCGATGGCCAGCTCCGCCACGGTCACGTCCATCGGCGTGTTGAACGTCGCGATCGAGGCGATGAACGAGAGCACCCGGCCCCCGTGCTCGATCACCAGGGGCAGCGCGAACGACGGCGTCCGCTCCCGGGCCCGGCCACCCGCGCCCCTGCCGTCGGCACGCCGGTCCGCCAGGTCCGCCACGGGGTAGGCGGTCACCTCCTGGTACAGCGTGTTCAGTTCCGGCGACCGTACGAGCGCGATCTGACGTTCCATCTGTGCCAGCAGATCCGCCCGCCACTCCCGCAGGTTCAGGATGCGCGGTGCGAGCCCCGCCGGGTGGAGGGTGATCCGCATGGCGTTGAGCGGCGGGGTGAGGAGTTCCTCGGAGACCCCCTCCATGAGCAGGGCGATGCCCCGGTTGGCCGCCACCACGTCGTACGTGCCGTCGACGACGAGCGCGGGAAACGGCTCGTACCCGGCGAGCAGCCGGTCCAGGCCTTCGCGGACCGAGGCCATCGCGGGGTCGTCGAGCGGGGTCTGCGCGTAGCGGGGCGCGTAACCGGCGACCACCAGCAGGGCGTTGCGTTCCCGGACGGGGATGTCCAGCTGCTCGGCCAGGCGCAGGACCATGTCCTCGCTGGGGCGCGAGCGGCCCGTCTCGATGAAGGAGATGTGGCGGGCCGAGGAGTCCGCCCGCAGCGCCAGATCCAGCTGGCTGATCCGCCGCCGCTCCCGCCAGCCGCGCAGCAGCGGACCCACCCCCGTGTCGGGGGAGACAGTCGTCATGGGAAGACCGTAACGTCACCGGCGGGCCGGTCCGCCGACGGCCCCGGGGCCGCATCGACTCCGCCGGCGCCCCGAGGCCGAACCGACCGGTCGCACGCCGATATCCGAGACCCACGGGAGCCGTCCATGTCCGCCGAACCGCTGTCGAAGACCGAGACCGAACACCGGCTGCGGTCGCTGCCCGGCTGGGCGCTGGAAGGGGACCGGATCACCCGGACCTACCGGCTGTCCTCGCACTTCGCCGCCGCCGCGCTGACCGTCCACATCGCGCACATCCAGGAGGAGCTGAACCACCACTCCGATCTGACGCTCGGGTACAACACCGTGGCCCTGTCCGTCCATACGCACGACGCGGGTGGCAAGGTCACGGAGAAGGACCTGGAGCTGGCCACCCGGGTCGAGTCGGCCGCACCGGCCCACGGCGCGCAGTAGCGGGTACGACGGAGGTCAGCTCACCAGCCCGAACCGCGGATTCCCGGCGAGCCACCGTGCGTAGACGGGGCTGCGTGACACGGCCTCCGCGTACGCAGCTCGGGTCTGACCGGCCACCGCCACCGCCGCGGCGTCCGCCGCGGGGGAGTGCGGGTGCCAGCCCAGCAGGTGCCGCCAACTGAGCGGCGCACCGGCGAGCGGCCGGGTCACCAGGCCGGGGACCGGCGGGAACGTCGCCCGGCACAGCCCGATCGCCCGCCCGACCTGCACCAGATGGACGACGGACGAGGTGTCCGTCTCGTACACCGACACCGGGGTGAAACCGGCGCGAGCGCAGGCCGTGGCGAAACAGTCGGCGAAACAGCCGTCCCCCGGAACGTCGGCCCAGCACTGGTCCGCCAGCGAGGCGAGGTCCAGCTCCTCCTCACCGGCCAGCGGATGGTCCTCCGGCAGCATCACGAAGACCGGGTCCACCCCCACCACCTCCCAGACCAGCCGCTCGGCCAGGGGCGGCGGGCTCTCGCCGCACGTGCCGATCAGCGCGAAGTCCAGGCGCCCGTCGATCGTCAGGGCGGCGATCTCGTCCACCGACCACGCGGTGTACGTGGTGACCGGCGCCGCCGGGTGCGCCGTGGCGATCCGGTCGACCAGACCGCCGAGCAGCGGGCCGTGCGTACCACCGAGCCGGAACCGCTCCAGCGGACCGGTGGCGTTGGCGAACCGCACCGCCTCTGCCTGGAGTTCGCTCACCGCGGGCAGCACGACCCGGGCCCGCTCCAGCACCAGCTCCCCGAGCGGAGTGGCGCGGGCACCGGTGTGATCACGCTCGAAGAGCGTGCCGCCCAGGGCCTTCTCGATCCGCCGCAGCTGGGCGCTGAGAGCGGGCTGGGCGAGGCCCAGCGTGGCGGCTGCCTTGGTGAGGCTGCCGGTTTCGGCGATGGCACGGACGGTTCTCAGATGGCGCAACTCCAGCTCCATAAAGGCAAGTTATGGCCCCCGGCCCGTCCGGGCAATATGCCGGTCACTCTTCTGTCCGGGCAATGTCTGCGGGCTCCATCTCCCGCCCGGAAGGGGTGGAGGGTTCTGTTCCGGTCCAGTGGAGCGGGCGTGCCACGAAAACTTGCCGGATCGGCAACGGAACTTGCCCGCACGCTGCCCCCTGGGGAGGGTGGTGCCATGAGCAGCCACGCCGGACACGGCCACCACGACGCGCACGCCCACTCCCCCACCCACAGTCACGGATCACGCGCCGCGGGTGCGGGCACGGAGTTCGACTGGAACGTCATGGGCCCGATGCTGGAGCAGGAGGCCGAGCTCAACAGCGGCCCGTACGAGGAGGCGGCCCGCTGGATCGCCGCCCTGCCGACCGCCCCGAAGGTAAGCCGGGTACTGGACATCGGCAGCGGCCCCGGAGTCGTCACGTGTCTGCTGGCCGAGGTCTTCCCCGAGGCGGAAGTCGTCGCCGTGGACCCCACGCCCGCCCTGCTGGAGCGGACGAAGGGCCGCGCCCGGCGCCTCGGCCTGAGCGACCGCGTACGCACTCTGGAAGCCGAGCTCCCTCAGGACGCCGCCCGGTTGGGCGAGGCCGACCTCATCTGGGCCGGTAACTCCCTCCACCACATGGGCGACCAGCGCGCCGCCCTCGCCGGCTTCGCCGGGCTCCTGCGCCCCGGTGGGACCGTGGCGCTCCTGGAGGGCGGGCTCCCCACCCGGCGGCTGCCCCGGGACCTCGGCATCGGGCGGCCCGGGCTGGAAGCCCGGATGGACGCGGCCTCCGCCGCCCGGTTCGACCGGATGCGGACCGAGCTCCCGGACGCCAGGCGGGAGGCGGAGGACTGGAGCGCCCTGATCGCGGCGGTCGGGCTGACCCCGCAGGGCACGCGCAGCTTCCTGCTGGACCTGCCGGCCCCGCTCTCCGCGCCCGCCCGCGACCATGTGATCACCAAGCTGACCCGTGAGTACGAGGTCTTCGGCGAACTGCTCGACGCCGAGGACCGCGCCGTACTGGAACGGCTGCTGGACCCCGATGACCCGGCAGGGATCCACCACCGGTCCGACGTCTACCTGCTCACCGCCCGCACGGTGCACCTCGGCCGCCGCGACTGACAGCCCTCGGGTCGCCGTCAGGACGACACCGGCTCCAGCTGCCACCACTGGAAGGGGGAGTCGGTGTCCTCCCACTGCTGAACCGTCCCGCCCTCCTCGGCGGAACGGTCGGCGACCTCCATGACGAGCCCGCTGATGAAGCTCACCAGCGTCACCGTCCCCGGCGCCTCCAGGTGCTGCTCGATCAGCCACTCCTGGGCGCCGAAGTTGTTGGCCTTCCACTGCTGGATGCGGACACCGTTCTCCGTGTGCGCGTTCGCCACGTCCAGCCGCTTCCCGCTGTGCGCGTTGACCAGGTGGTAGAGGGCCGCGCCCTCGTGCACCGGGGACAGCCGCCACTGCTGGGCCGCCGTCCCGTCGTCCTTGCCCTGCTGCACCCGGGCACCGCTGCCCTTGGCCGCGCCGTACACCTCCAGCACCAGGCCGCTGCCGACATTGCGCAGGCGGTACGTGCCCGCCTCGACGACGGGCGCCGGATCGCTGCTCATCTTGCTTCTCCCCCGGGGAGTCGGAGTGGGACGGTCCGCTGAGCGGAGTGGGCCGGACTGCCGGCCGGACGGCCGGGACCGGATCGACGACGGCGCCCCCACCGCGGTCGGGGTGGGGGCGCCGGGCGAACCTGACGCTCAGGCGCCGAGGTTGAACTCCGCCGGGTTGGGGCCGAGCCGCTTGCCCTCGTCCAGCGCAGCGAAGGCGGCGAGGTCGTCGGCGTCCAGCTCGAAGCCGAAGACATCGAGATTCTCCTCGATGCGCGACGGGGTCACGGACTTCGGGATCACGATGTTTCCGGTCTGCAGGTGCCAGCGCAGGACGGCCTGGGCGGGGGTGCGGCCGTGCTTCTGGGCGATGGCCACGACCGTCGGCACCTCCAGGAGGCCCTTGCCCTGGCCCAGCGGCGACCAGGCCTCGGTGGCGATACCGTGCTCGGCGTGGAAGGCGCGGGCCTCGCCCTGCTGGAGCTGGGGGTGCAGCTCGATCTGGTTGAGGACGGGGACCACGGAGGTCTCGTCCAGCAGCCGCTTCAGGTGCTCGGGGTGGAAGTTCGACACGCCGATCGCCTTGGCGCGGCCGTCGGCGTAGATCTTCTCCAACGCGCGGTAGGTGTCGGTGTACGCGTCCTTGGCCGGGACCGGCCAGTGGATCAGATACAGGTCGACGTAGTCCAGGCCGAGCTTGTCCAGCGAGGCGTCGAAGGCGCGCAGCGTGCTGTCGTGGCCCTGCTCGCTGTTCCACAGCTTTGTGGTGACGAAGAGCTCGTCACGGGCGACACCGGAGGCGGCGATGGCCCGGCCGGTGCCCTTCTCGTTCTTGTAGATCGCGGCGGTGTCGATGGACCGGTACCCGGACTCGATGGCCTTCGCGACCGCCTTCGCCGCCTCGTCGTCCGGCACCTGCCAGACACCGAAACCGAGCTGCGGCATTTCGAGGCCGTTGTTGAGGGTGATGGAGGGGACCTGGCTCACGAGCGGTCGATCCTTTACGTTGTCGGTCGGTACTCCCGAGGACAACGAACGGGCGCGTCCAGGCATTCCCGTCCCATGATCCAAAAATCGCCGGGCCCGGTCGGTGAACGAGCCGGTCCGGTCAGTGGTAGAGCGCGTCGACCTCGACCTCGTACGCCGTCTCGATCGCCTTGCGCTTCAGCTTCAGGGAGGGCGTCAGCAGCCCGTGCTCCTCGGTGAAGGGGTGGGCCAGTATCCGGAACGTACGGATCGACTCGGCCTGCGAGACAGCCGTGTTGGCGGCCACCACCGCCCGGCGGACCTCCATCTCCAGGTCCGGGTCGCGCACCAGTTCGGCGGGTGGGAGCGGCATGCGGCCCTGCATGGAGAGCCAGTGGTCGACGGACTCCTGGTCGACGGTGACCAGGGCCGCGATGTACGGGCGGTCGTTGCCGACGACGATGCACTGGGCGACCAGCGGATGGGCCCGTACCCGCTCCTCCAGCCCGGCCGGCGACACGCTCTTGCCGCCGGAGGTCACCAGGATCTCCTTCTTGCGCCCGGTGATCGTGAGATAGCCGTCCTCGTCCAGCGCACCGAGGTCCCCGGTGGCCAGCCAGCCGTCATCGAGCGTGGCCCGGGTCGCCGCGGGATTGTTCAGGTACCCCGAGAAGACGTTGGGGCCGTGCACCCACACCTCTCCGTCGTCCGCGATGTGCACCGACGTGCCGGGAACGGGCTGCCCGACCGTGCCGTACCGGGTGCGTTCGGGCGGGTTGGCGGTGGCCGCCGCGGTGGACTCGGTCAGCCCGTACCCCTCGAAGACGCTCACCCCGGCACCCGCGAAGAACAGGCCGAGCCGGCGGTTCATGCCCGAGCCGCCCGACATCGCGTGCCGCACCCGGCCGCCCATCGCGTCGCGGACCTTCTTGTAGACGATCTTTTCGAAGAACTGGTGCTGCATCCGCAGCCCGGCGGACGGCCCGGGGCCCAGGCCGAAGGCCTTCTGCTCCAGCGCCTCGGCGTACTTCACCGCGATGTCGACCGCCTTGTCGAACGGCCCCGCCCTGCCCTCCGCCTCGGCCTTGCGCCGGGCGCCGCCCAGGACCTTCTCGAAGATGTACGGCACCGCCAGGATGAAGGTGGGCCGGAACGTCACCAGGTCCGGCATCAGGGCGTTCGCCGACAGCTCCGGCTGGTGACCGAGCTTGACCCGTCCCCGTACCGCCGCGATCTCCACCATCCGGCCGAACACGTGCGCCAGCGGGAGGAAGAGCAGGGTGGCCGCCTCGTCGCCGGGCTTGGAGTGGAACACCGGCTCCCAGCGGGCGACCATCGTGTCGCTCTCGAACATGAAGCTCGCGTGCGTGATCACACATCCCTTGGGGCGGCCCGTCGTGCCCGAGGTGTAGATCACCGTCGCCACGGACTCGGGCGTCACCGCGCGCCGGTGCCGGTGCACCACCTCGTCGTCGACCATCCCGCCCGCGCCGACCAGCTCGTCCACCGCACCGGCGTCCAGCTGCCACAGCCGCTTGAGGTGCGGCAGCCGGTCGATCACCGAGCCGACGGTCATCGCGTGGTCCTCGTGCTCGACCATCACCGCCACCACTTCGGCGTCGTGCAGCATCCAGTGGACCTGCTCGGCGGAGGAGGTCGGATAGACCGGCACCGACTGGGCCCCCACCGACCAGAGCGCGAAGTCGAAGAGCGTCCACTCGTACCGCGTACGGGACATCAGGGCCACCCGGTCCCCGAACCGGATCCCGTGCGCGATCAGCCCTTTCGCCAGAGCCAGCACCTCGTCGCGGAACGCCTGCGAGGTCACATCCCGCCACTGTCCGCCCGCGTCCTTGCGGCTGAGCGCGACCCGCTGCGGATCGTCCTCCGCGTAGGCGAAGACCGCATCGGCCAGACCGCCGACCTGAGGCGGCGCAGCCATGGGTGGGACAGTGAATTCACGCAATGACCTGCTCCTCGTGGCGCTCCGCACAGCGCCGCGACGCTACCCCAACCGGGGGCCCGGCGGGAGGGTCCGAACCCCGCGTAGACATGGCATTCGCGGAGGTCAGCCGTCGAAATCCGGCCAGATGGGCAAGGCTCGGGCGCACTTCTGACCGAGGAGTAAGCGGGTCGCGGCCAAATCTCCACCGAATCCGACCGTGGTGATCACTCCCACTATGCGGCGGTACGGGGTGCCTCACCCCCGTTTCGCGTCCTTGGTGCCAGCCGCTTCCGTGTCCTCCGCGTCAGCCGCCGGCTCCCCGGTGCAGCCGGTCCCCGCCCGCCAGGATCGCCGCTGCCAGCGCGTCCGCCGCCTCCTGTGCCGCGCCCCGGCGGTCCCCGTGCAGCAGGACGAAGTCGACGCCGCCGGGCTCCGGCAGCCCCGCCCTGGCCGGAACCGGTACGAGCCCCGGCGGGATCAGCCCCCGCGAGTGCACCATCACGCCAAGACCCGCCCGCGCCGCCGCGACCAGGACGCTCAGGCTCGTACTCGTACAGGCGACCCGCCAGGCCCGCCCGTGCTCCTCCAGCACCTCCAGGGCGCGGGCCCGGGTGACGCCCGGCGGCGGGAAGACGATGAGCGGCACCGGGCGTTCGGGATCGATCCGCAGCTGCGGGGCGCCGATCCAGTCCAGCGCGTCCTGCCACACCAGCTCGCCGTGCGTGTCGCCCGTCCTCCGCTTGGCCAGCACCAGGTCCAGCCGGCCCGCCTCCGGCTGCCGGTGCAGCGTCCCGGACAGCTCCACCGTAGGTTCCAGCTCGACCTCCGGATTCGCGGCGGAACGACTCCAGGATCTCCGGCAGCCGGGTGAGCACGAAAGCACTGGCGACTCCACCTCACCGTCCTGGCCTGCACGTTCCTCGTCTTCCCGCTGCTTGGGCTGGCGAGCAAGGGGCTGGTTCCGTACGTGCTGACGCCCGAGCTGCAGGCGGGCTTCCTCTTCCTGTGCCTGGTGCCGTCGACGATCCAGTCCTCGATCGCCTTCACCTCGATCGCCCGGGGCAACGTACCCGCCGCGATCTGCGCCGGCTCCTTCTCCAGCCTCACCGGGATCTTCCTCACGCCACTGCTGGCCGCACTCCTGCTCGGCTCCGCCGGCGGCGGGTTCTCGGCGGACTCGCTGCTGCAGATCGTGCTTCAGCTGCTCGTGCCGTTCCTGGCCGGACAGCTCCTGCGCCGCTGGGTCGGCGGTTTCCTGACCCGTCACAGGAAGGTGCTCGGTCTGGTGGACCGCGGCTCGATCCTGCTGGTCGTCTACACCGCGTTCAGCGAGGGCATGGTCGCGGGCATCTGGAGCCAGGTCACCCCGGCCCGGCTCGGCGCCCTGCTCGCGGCCGAGGCGGTCCTGCTGGCCGTGATGCTCGCGCTGACCTGGTACGGGGCACGGCGGCTGGGCTTCGGCCGGGAGGACCGGATCGCCATCCAGTTCGCCGGGTCGAAGAAGAGCCTGGCGGCGGGGCTGCCGATGGCGAGCGTGCTGTTCGGGGCGCACGCGAGCCTCGCCGTGCTGCCGCTGATGCTCTTCCACCAGACGCAGCTGATGGTCTGCGCGGTCATCGCCAAGCGGCGCTCGCGGGATCGGAGCCGGTGCGGGACCGGGAGGACTCCGCGCCACAGGCGCAGGCCACGGTGACCTGACC
Source organism: Streptomyces sp. NPDC006261 (assembly GCF_040613515.1). Lineage (NCBI taxonomy): Bacteria > Bacillati > Actinomycetota > Actinomycetes > Kitasatosporales > Streptomycetaceae > Streptomyces > Streptomyces sp. NPDC006261. Next base: position 7,753 of record NZ_JBEXSI010000035.1, on the reverse strand, counting down.
CCGCAAAGAACCTCACCCCTGCCGGACCCGCGCCTCCAGCGCGATCCGGTGCTCACCCGCGTACACGTTCATCGAAGGCCCCCGCAGGAACCCCACGAGGGTCAGCCCGCTCTCCGCCGCCAGGTCCACCGCAAGCGAGGACGGCGCCGAGACGGCGGCGAGCACCGGGATCCCGGCCATCACCGCCTTCTGCGCCAGCTCGAACGAGGCCCGCCCCGAGACCAGCAGCACCGCCCGCGACAGGGGCAGCCGGCCGTCCGTCAGCGCCCGGCCCACCAGCTTGTCCACCGCGTTGTGCCGCCCCACGTCCTCCCGGACGTCCCACAGCTCGCCCTCCTCGGAGAAGAGCGCCGCCGCGTGCAGCCCCCCGGTCCGGTCGAACACCTTCTGCGCGGCCCGCAGGCGGTCCGGGAGGACGGCGAGCAGCTCCGGGCTGACGCGGACCGGGGGAGTGTCGCCGACCGGGTGACGGGTTGTGGTGCGTACGGCGTCCAGGCTGGCCTTGCCGCACAGACCGCACGAGGAGGTGGTGTAGACGTTCCGCTCCAGCGTGACGTCGGGCACCACGACCCCGGGCGCGAGCTTCACGTCCACCACGTTGTACGTGTTCACGCCGTCAGCCGTTGCCCCGGCGCAGTAGACGATGGACTGCACCTCGTCGCTCTCGGCGATCACGCCCTCGCTCACCAGGAACCCGGCCGCCAGCGCGAAGTCGTCACCGGGTGTGCGCATCGTGATGGCCAGCGGCTTTCCGTTCAGCCGGATCTCCAGGGGCTCCTCCGCGACGAGCGTGTCGGCGCGGGAGGAGACGGCCCCGTCCCGGATGCGGAGGGTGCGGCGGCGCTCGGTGACCCGTCCCATGAGGCTGAACCCGATTCTGTCGGTGTGCGGAGCTTCCGGCCGTGGTTCGGGCCGGGCCTGGCCCTGTCATTGTCCTGCACACGCGGTGCCGTCACCGCTCGCTCCGCCGTCCACCCGAACGGACGGTCGGGGGGAGCACGCAGGTGAGGCTGTTGTCAATGCTCCAACGTGCGGGCCGGATTCCTGTGGGATCACGTGCCCCCGTACCGGACGGTAGCCACCAAGACTGGATGTTTCCTGCCCTACGTAACGATGGGAACCCGTATGACCGGCTCACGTGTCGTGGCGCTCGGCCACTATCAGCCCGCCAAGGTGCTCACCAACGACGATCTGGCGGCCATGGTCGACACGAGCGACGAGTGGATCACGAGCCGGGTCGGCATCAAGACCCGGCACGTGGGCGGCCCCGACGAGCCGGTCGACGAGCTGGCCGCGCACGCCGGCGCCAAGGCGCTGGCCGCCGCCGGACTCCAGCCCTCCGACATCGATCTGGTACTGGTGGCGACCTCCACCGCGATCGACCGCTCCCCGAGCATGTCGGCCCGGGTCGCGGCGCGGCTCGGCATGGAGTCACCCGCAGTGATGGACATCAACGTGGTCTGCTCGGGCTTCACCCACGCCCTTGCCGTCGCCGACCACACGATCAGGGCCGGTGCGGCGACCCGGGCGCTGGTCATCGGTGCCGACAAGATGGGCGACATCGCCGACTGGACCGACCGCACCACCTGCGTCCTGCTCGGCGACGGCGCGGGCGCCGCCGTCGTCACCGCCGACCCGTCCGCCCCCGACACCCCGGGCGGCCCGGGGATCGGGCCGGTGCTGTGGGGTTCGGTGCCGGAGATGGGCAACGCCGTACGGATCGAGGGGACGCCGCCGCGCTTCGCGCAGGAGGGCCAGTCCGTCTACCGCTGGGCCACCACCCAGCTGCCCCCGATCGCCCGCAAGGTCTGCGAGAAGGCGGGCATCACCCCGGAGGACCTGGCCGCCGTCGTCCTCCACCAGGCCAACCTGCGGATCATCGAGCCGGTGGCCCGGAAGATCGGCGCGGTCAACGCGGTCATCGCGCGGGACGTGGTCGACTCCGGCAACACCTCCGCTGCCTCCATCCCCATGGCACTCTCCAAGCTCGTGGAGCGCGGTGAGGTCGCCTCCGGCGCACCCGTGCTGCTCTTCGGTTTCGGCGGAAACCTCTCGTACGCCGGACAGGTGATCCGCTGCCCCTGAGCGCTCCCCTCCCACGTCTGCGAAGGCTTTGTCCTGGGTGTGGAGAAAGTTCGGGCTGATTCCTGCGCAACTTCTTCCCACTCCGGGAAAGCGCTGCTACGTTCCCCTCGAAAGCCCGACGGACTGGCCGGATGTGGCGGGGAGGGACGCGTGAGACGTATGACGGCACGACCCGCAAACACACATCAGGCGCGGCTGCTCCGGCTGCTGCGCGACGGGGGCCCCAACTCCCGTGCCCAGCTGGGTGACCAGGTCGACCTCTCGCGCTCCAAGCTCGCCGTCGAGGTGGACCGGCTGCTGGAGACCGGCCTGGTCGTGGCCGACGGGCTCGCCGCATCCCGTGGCGGGCGCCGCTCGCACAACATCCGGCTCGCCCCCGAACTGCGCTTCCTCGGGGTCGACATCGGCGCCACCTCCATCGATGTGGCCGTCACCAACGCGGAGTTGGAGGTCCTGGGGCACCTCAACCAGCCGATGGACGTGCGCGAGGGCCCAGTCGCGGTCTTCGAGCAGGCCCTGGCGATGGCGGCCAAGCTCCGGGCCTCCGGCCTCGCCGAGGGCTTCGACGGCGCGGGCATCGGGGTCCCCGGGCCCGTCCGCTTCCCCGAGGGCGTGCCGGTCGCGCCGCCGATCATGCCCGGCTGGGACGGGTTCCCGGTCCGCGAGGCGCTCAGTCAGGATCTGGGCTGCCCCGTCATGGTCGACAACGACGTGAACCTCATGGCGATGGGGGAGCAGCACGCGGGCGTCGCCCGCTCCGTGGGCGACTTCCTGTGCGTCAAGATCGGTACGGGCATCGGCTGCGGGATCGTCGTCGGCGGTGAGGTCTACCGGGGTACGACGGGCAGCGCCGGGGACATCGGGCACATCCAGGTGGAACCGGACGGCCGGGCCTGCGCCTGCGGCAACAAGGGCTGCCTGGAAGCCCACTTCAGCGGGGCCGCCCTGGCCCGCGACGCGGAGGACGCCGCCCGTGAGGGCCGCTCACCCGAGCTCGCGGCCCGGCTGGAGGCGGCCGGACGCCTCACCGCCGCCGACGTGGCCGCCGCCGCGGCGGCCGGGGACGCGGCCGCGCTCGACCTGATCCGCGAAGGCGGCAACCGGGTCGGGCAGGTCATCGCCGGCCTCGTCAGCTTCTTCAATCCCGGTCTGGTGGTGATCGGCGGCGGGGTCACCGGTCTCGGTCACAACCTCCTCGCCAGCGTCCGCACCCAGGTCTACCGGCAGTCCCTGCCCCTGGCCACCGGCAACCTCCCCATCGTGCTGGGCGAGCTGGGCCCCACCGCCGGAGTGATCGGCGCGGCCCGGCTCATCAGCGACCACCTCTTCTCACCGGCCTGACGACGCCGACACGCCCACCGGAACACCGACTCCAGCACCCGCCCCACCCGCACCCAGCACCGTCCGCACCACCGCTTTGGTCAGGTACGCCTCACGTACCGCTGTCCGCAGCCGCTCGCGATGCCGCCGGCTCCACGGCACCTCCAGCCCTGCGCCCGCCCGCTCACCGGCCCTCCCCGAACGCCCGGCACCTGCCAAGGCCAGGGGAGACCCCGTTCGCCGAGGGGATCTCGTCATGGCACCAGAACCACCCCTGCTCACCATGTCCGGCATCACCAAGTCCTTCCCCGGCGTACGCGCCCTGGACGGCGTCGACCTGGAGGTCCAGGCCGGTGAGGTCCACTGCCTCCTCGGCCAGAACGGCGCGGGCAAGTCCACCCTCATCAAGGTGCTCGCCGGGGCCCACCAGCCCGACGGCGGCGAGATCACCTGGCGTGGCGAAGCCGTCCGCCTCAAGTCCCCGATCGCCGCCATGCGTCTGGGAGTTGCCACGATCTACCAGGAACTCGATCTGGTGGAGGGGCTGTCGGTCGCCGAGAACGTCTTCCTCGGCCACGAACCGACCAGCGTGGGCTTCATCGTCCGTACCGGGGAAGGTCGTTCGGCCGCGAAGGCCCTCCTCGCTCGCCTCGGCCACCCGGAGATCGACCCCGCCCGGCCGGTCGGCTCCCTCTCCGCCGCCCAGCAGCAGATCGTCTCCATGGCACGGGCGCTCTCCCACGACGTACGGCTCATCGTGATGGACGAGCCCTCCGCCGCGCTCGACCCCGACGAGGTCGACAACCTCTTCCGGATCGTCGACAGCCTGACCGCCGACGGGGTCGCCGTCGTCTACATCTCGCACCGGCTGGAGGAGATCCGCCGCATCGGCGACCGGGTCACCGTACTGAAGGACGGCCGGGCGGTCGCGGTCGGGCTCCCCGCCGCCGGCACCCCGACACGCGACATCGTTGCCATGATGACCGGCCGCGATGTCGAGTACGTCTTCCCGCCGCGTCCCGAAGAGGCGGCCGCGAATACCACCGAGCCCGTCCTTCGGGTCCAAGGCCTCTCCCGCAAGGGCGAGTTCGCCCCCGTCGACCTCGAACTGCGCCCCGGCGAGATCGTCGGCCTCGCCGGACTCGTCGGCTCCGGCCGCTCGGAGATCCTGGAGACGATCTACGGCGCCCGCAAGGCGAGCACCGGGACCGTCACCGTCGGCGGCAAGCAGCTCAGGCCCGGCAGCGTCCGCGCCGCCGTCGCCGCCGGGATCGGCCTCGCCCCCGAGGAGCGCAAGGCCCAGGCCCTGCTGATGACCGAGTCCGTGACCCGTAACGTCTCCGTCTCCTCCCTCTCCCGGTTCGCCCGGGCGGGCTGGATCGACCGGGGCGGCGAGCGGCGGTCCGCGCGGAAGGCCACCCGCGAGCTGTCCCTGCGGCCGGACAACCCGGACACCCCCATCCGCACCCTCTCCGGCGGCAACCAGCAGAAGGCCGTCCTCGCCCGCTGGCTGCTGCGCGGCTGCCGGGTCCTGCTGCTCGACGAACCCACCCGCGGTGTCGACGTCGGCGCCCGCGCCGAGCTCTACGCCGTGATCCGCCGGCTGGCCGACGAAGGCCTCGCCGTCCTGCTCGTCTCCAGCGAAGTGCCCGAAGTCCTGGGCCTCGCCGACCGGGTGCTGGTGCTCCGGGAGGGACAGGTCGTCCACACGGCCCCCGCCCAGGAGCTCGACGAGCACCGCGTACTCGACCTCGTGATGGAAGGGAGCCCGACGCCATGACACAGCCCGCCCCGTCGGCGCAGCACAACGGGCCGGACAAGGGGGCCCTCACCGGCCCCGTCACCACGCCGCCTCCGAAGGCGGGCGGTGGCGGCCGGCCCGGACTCGGTCTGCGGCTCGACGTCCGGATCCTGTCCCTGCTCGGCGTCCTGGCCGCCCTCGTACTGGTCGGCGGTATCACCGAACCGGACGCGTTCCTGGACACCGGGAACCTCCAGCTGATCCTGACCCAGGCCTCCGTCATCGGGGTCGTCACCGTCGGCATGACCTTCGTCATCACCAGCGGCGGCATCGACCTCTCCGTCGGGGCGATGGTCGCCCTCGCGTCGGTCTGGGCGACGACCCTGGCCACCCAGGAGTACGGCTTCGCGGGCATCGCCTTCACCGCCGTGGTCGTGGGCCTCGCCGCCGGACTGGTGAACGGTGTGCTCATCGCGTACGGGGGGATGGTCCCGTTCATCGCGACGCTCGCCATGCTCGCCTCGGCGCGCGGTCTCGCCCTCCAGATCACCGACGGCAAGACCCAGATCGTCACCGTCGACTCGGTCCTGAACCTCGGCCTGCCGGACTCCTACATCCTCGGGATCCCGCCGCTGGTCATCATGTTCGCGGCCGTCACCGTCATCGGCTGGCTGATCCTCAACCGGACCACCTTCGGCCGCCGCACCGTCGCCGTGGGCGGAAACGCGGAGGCGGCCCGGCTCGCCGGGATCGACGTCCGGCGCCAACGCCTCTACCTCTATCTCCTCTCCGGGCTGTGCTGCGGCATCGCCGCCTTCATGCTGATCGTGCTCTCCGGCTCCGGCCAGAACACCAACGGCAACCTGTACGAACTCGACGCCATCGCTGCCGCGATCATCGGCGGCACCCTGCTCAGCGGCGGCCGCGGCACCATCGTCGGATCCGTCCTCGGCGTCCTGATCTTCACCACGATCACCAACATCTTCGCGCTCAACAACCTCCAGAGCGATGTCCAGCAGATCGCCAAGGGCGCCATCATCGTCGCCGCCGTCCTCGTCCAGCGCCGTACCCTGCGCGGCGGCGAGACCTGAGCAACTGCCCGCTTCTAAAGACGCACTTACCCGTCCTGAGTCGCACCCCGCACGTCACCCACCGGATGAAGGGTCAGACCGCCATGCCAGAAACCAGCCGCAGAGGGCTGCTGTTCGGAGCCGCAGCCGTCTCCACGGGCGCGCTCCTCACCGCCTGCACCAGCAACGAGCCGAAGAACGCGGAGCCGGCCGGCAACAGCCAGCCCGCCGCCGACGACAAGTCCGGCAAGCCCGTCACCATCGGCTTCGCCGGACCGCAGGCCGACCACGGCTGGCTCAACGCCATCAACGTGAACGCCAAGTCGCGGGCGGAGAAGTACAGCGAGGTGACGCTGGAGATCACCGAGGGCTCCAATGACACCGCCGCCCAGATCGGGCAGGTCAAGACCCTCATCAACAAGAAGGTCGACGTCCTCGTCATCCTCCCCGCCGACGGCAAGGCGCTCACCCAGGTCGGCCTGGAGGCGATGCGGGCGGGCATCCCCGTCGTCAACCTGGACCGCATCTTCGCCTCCCCGCAGGCGTACCGCTGCTGGGTCGGCGGTGACAACTACGGGATGGGCCTCAACGCCGGTCACTACATCGGTGAACAGCTCAAGGGCAAGGCGAACGCGAAGGTCGTCGAGCTCGCCGGCATCGATAACCTGGAGCTGACCAAGCAGCGCAGCCAGGGCTTCGCCGACGCGCTGAAGAACTACTCCAACATCAAGCTGGTGGCCCGCCAGGCCGCCGAGTTCACCGTCGAGTCGGGCCAGGCGAAGATGGCCCAACTCCTCCAGGCACAGAAGCAGTTCGACGCACTGTGGAACCACGACGACGACCAGGGCGTGGGTGCGCTCCGCGCCATCCAGCAGGCGGGCCGCGACGAGTTCATCATGGTCGGCGGTGCCGGCGCCAAGTCCGCGATGGACGCCATCAAGGTCGACAACTCGGTCATCAAGGCGACCGTCCTCTACCCGCCGACGATGGCCGCGTCCGCGATCGACCTGGCGCGCGCGCTCGGCCAGAGCAAGGGCGTCAGCGGCCTCTCCGAGATGGAGATCCCGACCTCCCTGACCCTGTACTCCGCGGTCGTGACCAAGGACAACATCGACCAGTACCTGCCGACGGGCTTCAACTGACCGGGTCTCCGGGGGACGCGGCGAGCGCGTCCCCCGGCCCGTTACCGCACACCGACGAGGAGGAAGTCCGCATGGCCCGTAGTCAAGAGCAGGAGACGGAACCGCAGAGCGCGACCACGACACCGCCGCCGCAGCAGGCGCGAGGGACGCTCGGGGTCGGCATGGTCGGGTACGCGTTCATGGGCGCCGCCCACTCCCAGGGGTGGCGCACCGCGGGACACGTCTTCGACCTGCCGGTGCGGCCGGCTCTCGCCGCGATCTGCGGACGCGACCGTGCGGCGGTCGACGCCGCCGCCGCCCGGCACGGCTGGGCCAGTGCGGACCTTTCACCGTGCAGAACCACGGCCAAAGTCTGACAACTCCCTTCAAGCGCACCAGCACCGACCCCAACTACC
>NZ_JBEXSI010000034.1:0-81310 GCF_040613515.1 Streptomyces sp. NPDC006261 | reverse complement strand
AGGCGCCCGGCCGGGCAGCGGCACCCCCCTCGCCGTCACCCTCAGACCAGGCTGTCCTTCCACGTCCGGTGCAGCCCCGCGAACCGCCCTGCGCCGCCGATGAGTTCGGCGGGCGCGCCGTCCTCCACGATGCGCCCGCCCTCCATGACCAGCACCCGGTCCGCGATCTCCACCGTGGACAGCCGGTGGGCGATCACCACCGCTGTGCGGCCGTGCAGCACCGTGTCCATGGCGCGCTGCACCGCCCGCTCGCCGGGGATGTCCAGGGAGCTGGTCGCCTCGTCGAGGATCAGGACCGCCGGGTCCGCCAGCAGGGCGCGGGCGAAGGCGACCAACTGGCGCTGGCCCGCCGAGATCCGGCCGCCCCGCTTGCGTACGTCGGTGTCGTAGCCCTCCGGCAGCGCGGCGATGAAGTCGTGCGCGCCGATCGCCTTCGCCGCCCGTTCGATGTCGTCCGGGGTGGCGTCCGGGCGGCCGATCGCGATGTTCTCCGCGACCGTCCCGGAGAACAGGAACGCCTCCTGCGTCACCATCACGACGCCCTTGCGCAGCTCGGCCGTGGCCAGGTCCCGCAGGTCCACCCCGTCCAGCAGGACCCGGCCGTCGGTCGGGTCGTAGAAGCGGGCCAGCAGCTTGGCCAGGGTCGACTTGCCCGCGCCCGTGGAGCCGACGACCGCCACCGTGGCGCCCGCCGGGATGCGCAGGTCGAAGGCGGGCAGCACCTCGCCGCCCGTACGGTAGGCGAACCGCACCCCGTCGAAGACGACCTCCCGGCCCGGGTGGCCGTCGGAGCGGGCCGGCAGCTCCTTCGGGTCCGCCGGCACCGGGACCGTCGGGGTCTGGGCCAGCAGGCCGGCGATCTTCTCCAGCGAGGCCGCCGCCGACTGGTAGGAGTTGAGGAACATCCCCAGCCGGTCGATCGGGTCGTACAGCCGGCGCAGATACAGCACCGCCGCCGCCAGGATGCCGAGCGCCAGCGTCCCGTCGGCCACCCGGTAGGCGCCCCACAGGACCATCCCGGCGACCGCCGTGTTCGCGACCAGCCGCGAGCCGACCACATAACGCGCCATCTCCAGCAGCGCGTCACCGTTGCGCCGCTCGTGGACGTGGTTGAGCGAGGCGAACGCGGCGTCGTTGGACCGCTCCCGGCGGAACGCCTGGACCGGCCGGATGCCGTTCATGGTCTCCGCGAACTTGACGATCACCGAAGCGATCGCCGTCGACCGCGCCCCGTACACCACGGCCGCCCGCCGCCGGTACAGCCGGACCAGCAGGTACAGCGGCACGAAGGAGAGCACGGCGATCCCGCCGATGCCGAGGTCCAGCCAGAGCAGGATGAGCCCGATCGACACGAACGACAGGACCACGGTGATCAGTTCCTGGAGCCCCTCGCTCAGCAGCTCCTGCAACGACTCGACGTCCGTGGTGGAGCGGGAGATCAGCCTCCCCGAGGTGTAGCGCTCGTGGAAGTCCACGCTCAGCGTCTGGGCGTGCCGGAAGATCCGGCCGCGCAGGTCCAGCAGCGCGTCCTGGTTGATGCGGGCCGAGCCCCGGATGAACGCGTACTGCAGCACGCCCGCGCCCACCGAGCAGAGGGCGTACCCGATCGCGACGGCGATCAGCGGCCCGTAGTCGTGGTTTCGGAACGCCGGGACCCCGCTGTCGATCGCGTACGCCACCAGCAGTGGCCCCGCCTGCACCGCCGCCTGCTGGAGCACCAGCAGCAGCGCGGCCACCGCCACCCGGCCGCGCATGGGCGCCAGGAGGGAGAGCAGGAGCGCCCGGGTCGCCCCGCGCGGCGCGGGCAGGTCGTCCTGGTCGAAGGGGTCGCCGGCGCCGTCCGGGGCGGTGACCCGGGCCTGGGCCGTCCGGCCGGGCTCCGGCCCGTCGTCGTCACCGGAAGCGGTGCGCGCGGCGTCGTCGGTGGTCGTGGTCATCGGCAACTGCCCTCCTCGGCGGGGACCTGCGGGGCGGGGGACTCGGTGGATACGGGGCCGGGGCCCGCGGTGACGGGCCGCACGTCGGCCTGGGCGGGACCGGCGGCGGGTCCGGAGCCCGTGCCGGGTCCGGATCCTGTGGCCGGTCCGTGCGGCTCCGCCCCCGACATCAGCCACGCGTACTCCGCGTTCGACCGCAGCAGCTCCTGATGCGTGCCCACCGCCGTGATCCGGCCCTCCGACAGCAGCGCCACCCGGTCCGCCAGCATCACGGTCGAGGGGCGGTGCGCCACCACCACCGCCGTCGTCTCCTCCAGCACCTGGCGCAGCGCCGCCTCCACCAGCGTCTCCGTGTGCACGTCGAGCGCCGAGAGCGGGTCGTCCAGCACCAGGAAGCGCGGCCGGCCCACCACCGCCCGGGCCAGGGCGAGGCGTTGGCGCTGGCCGCCGGAGAGGCTCAGGCCCTGCTCGCCGACCTCGGTGTCCAGGCCCTGGGGCAACCGGTGGACGAAGTCGGCCTGTGCCACCGCGAGCGCCCGCCGCACCTGGTCCTCGTCCGCGCCCTCGGCGCCCATCAGCACGTTCTCGCCGACCGTCGCGGAGAACAGTGTCGGCTCCTCGAACGCCACCGACACCAGCTCCCGCAGCCGCGAGCGCTCCATCGTGGCGATGTCCTCGCCGTCCAGCGTGATCCGCCCGCCGGTCACCTCGTGCAGCCGGGGGACCAGCGCGGTGAGCGTCGTCTTGCCGGAGCCCGTACCGCCCACCAGGGCCATCGTCTCGCCGGGCCGCACCCGCAGGTCGATCCGGGCGAGGACCGGCGGGGAGCCCGGCTCCGCGTCCGGGTAGCGGAACTCCACGCCCTCGAACACCATCCCGGCGGGCGCGTCCGGCGCGTCCTTTCGGGTGGCCGCCGCACCTTCCTCCTCCGCCGCGTCCATCACCTCGAAGTACCGGTCGGTCGCGGTCGCCGACTCCTGGCTCATCGCCAGCAGGAACCCGATCGACTCCACCGGCCACCGCAGCGCGAGCGCGGTGGAGAGGAAGGCGACCAGGGTGCCCGCCGACAGCGAGCCGTCCGCCACCTGGATCGTGCCGAGCACCAGCGCCGCCCCGATCGCCAGCTCCGGGATGGCGGTGATGAGCGCCCAGATCCCGGCGAGCAGCCGCGCCTTGCCCAGCTCCGTGGTACGCAGCCGCTGCGACAGCGCCCGGAAGGCGAGCGCCTGGCTGCGGTGGCGGCCGAAGCCCTTGACGATCCGGATGCCGAGCACGCTCTCCTCGACGACCGTGGTCAGATCACCGACCTGGTCCTGGGCCTTGCGCGCCACCAGCGAGTACTTCGTCTCGAACACCGAGCACAGGATGACCAGCGGCACCGCGGGAGCCAGCAGCACCAGCCCGAGCGACCAGTCCTGGGCGAACAGGATGAGGAAACCGACCAGGATCGTCGCCGCGTTGACGACCAGGAAGGTCAGCGGGAACGCCAGGAACATCCGGAGCAGCATCAGGTCCGTCGTACCGCGCGACAGCAGCTGGCCCGAGGGCCACCGGTCGTGGAAGGCCACCGGCAGCCGTTGCAGATGGCGGTAGAGGTCGGCCCGCATCGACGCCTCGACCCCGGCCAGCGGACGCGCCACCAGCCACCGCCGGAACCCGAACAGCGCGGCCTCCGCGATGCCGAGCAGCAGCAGGTACAGCGCGCCCAGCCAGACGCCGCCCGGGTCCCGGTCGGCGACGGGCCCGTCCACCATCCACTTCAGGATCAGCGGGATCACCAGCGACAGACAGGACGCCAGCACCGCCACGAAGGCGGCGGTGAACAGGCGGAGCCGTACCGGGCGGACATAGGGCCACAGACGCAGGAGGGAGCGCACGGCGGACCGGTCCGTGTGCTCTGCAGGCTTTTCGGGCATCAGGGCCGACTCTACGTTTCACCACTGACATCGGTCCTCCCGATTTCGGCCGGAGGAGCCCCGTTCCCGTGCCGAAGAGGGAGGTCGTACCCCGGGGTCAGCCGATCGGTTGATGCGACGTCGGGCGTGATGACGGATACCGCCCGACGTCGCCCGCCGGAACCCTGGGGGACATGGCAATCATCGAAGTCAACGGGGTGCGCAAGACCTACGCGGGCCGCCACGTGGTCGACGGCGTCTCCTTCTCCGTCGACGAGGGGGAGATCTTCGGCATCCTCGGTCCCAACGGGGCGGGCAAGACCACCACCGTCGAATGCGTGGAGGGCCTGCGCATCCCCGACGCGGGCACGATCAAGGTCGCCGGACTCGACCCCGTCGCCGACCACGACCGCGTGACGCACCTGCTCGGAGCCCAGCTCCAGGAGAGCGAGCTCCAGGCCAAACTGACCGTACGGGAGGCGCTGGAGCTCTACAGCTCCTTCTACCCGGCCCCCGTCGACTGGCGCCCGCTCGCCGCCCGGCTCGGCCTCGACGAGAAGCTTCCCACCCGCTTCGCCCAGCTCTCCGGCGGCCAGAAGCAGCGGCTGTTCATCGCGCTCGCCCTGATCGGCGACCCGAAGGTCGTCGTCCTCGACGAGCTGACCACCGGCCTCGACCCGCGGGCCCGCCGCGACACCTGGCAGCTCATCGAGGAGATCCGCGACGGCGGGGTGACCGTCCTGCTCGTCACCCACTTCATGGAGGAGGCCCAGCGCCTCTGCGACCGGATCGCCGTCATCGACCGGGGCGAGGTCGTCGCCCTGGACACCCCGGCCGGCCTGATCCGGCGGGCCACCGGCTCCACCGTCATCTCCTTCGTGCCCTCCCGGGCGCTCACCGGCCCCGCCCTCACCCGGCTCACCGCGCTTCCCGGCGTCGCGTCCGTGACCCCGCCCGACCGCGAGGGGACGCTCACGCTGCACGGCACCGACGAGACGGTCACCCCGTTCGTCGCCCTGCTCGCCGAACTCGGCGTCACCGCCCGGCGGCTGCGCATCACCGAGACCAGCCTCGACGAAGCCTTCCTCGATCTCACCGGACAGGACGCCTGACATGCAGACCGAGACCGCCATCGCCCCGGCCACCACCCCGGGTCCCCGTGCCGCCCGGCGACGCGCCCCCGCGGCGGCCGTCCTGATCGCCGAGACCCGGCTCTTCCTCCGCGAACCGGGCAGCCTGTTCTGGGTCTTCGCCTTCCCCTCCGTCCTCCTGGTGATCCTCGGCTTCGTCCCCGCCTTCAAGGAAGCGCAGGACGACCTCGGCGGACGGCGCGTCATCGACCTGTACGTCCCCATCTCGATCCTGCTCGCCATGATCACGGCGGGGATCCAGGCGATGCCGCCGGTCCTCACCGCCTACCGCGAGCGCGGCGTCCTGCGCCGGATGTCCGCCACCCCGGTGCGGCCCTCGGCCCTGCTCGCCGCCCAGGTCCTGCTGCACGGCGCGGCCTGCCTCGGCTCCGCGCTCCTCGTCACCGTCGTCGGCCGCACCGCCTACGGGGTCCCGCTGCCCGGACAGCTCGCCGGCTACCTGCTGGCGCTGCTGCTCGCCGCCGCCGCCGCGCTGACCCTGGGCGCCATGATCTGCGCCCTGTCCCGGACGGCGAAGGCGGCCACCGCGGTCGGCTCGGGCGCCTACCTGGTGATGATGTTCACCGCGGGGGTCTGGCTGCCCGTCCAGGCGATGCCCGACCTCCTGCGCCGCATCGTGGAGATCACGCCGTTCGGAGCTGCCTCCCAGGCGCTGGAGCAGGCCGCGTCCGGGAGCTGGCCGGGCTGGATCCACCTCGGGACCGTCGCCCTGTGGACCGTCGCGATGGGCGTCGCCGCGAGCCGTGTGTTCCGGTGGCAGTGAGCGTGGGCGGGGCGGGGGCGGCCGTGGTGGACCCGGTGCGGCCGGGGGAGACTGCCCGTATGACGCCCTCGCCCCGCCGCGCCCCCTACGTGCCGGGACCGGCGACCGCCGTCACGGCCGAGCAGCGCTGGGAGCAGTTCTACCGGTACGGGCCCTACGCCGTCCTCACCCTCTCCGTCCTGGTCGGGGCCGTCGCCGCCGACCTGATCATGACCCGCACCGAGATGTACGCGGCCGGGGCCCTGGCCGTCGCGGCGTACGGGCTCCAGGCCTGGTGGGGCCGGGCCCGCCCGCGTACCGCTCCGGGAGCCCCGGCCGCGGTGGCCTACTACACCGTGAGGAGCGCCCTCGCCTTCGCCCTGTCCTGGCTCAACCCCTTCTTCGCGGTCTACGCGGCGCTCAGCTACTTCGACGTCGAACCCCTGCTGCCCAAGCGCTTCGTCCGCGTCGGGCTGCTCACCACCGCCGTCACCCTGGCCGGTTCGCAGAGCGGAGGCCTGCCGCCCGCCTCCCTGATGAACTGGGTCGCCTTCGCGGTGCTGTACGTCGTCAACGCCACCCTCGCCCTCTTCTTCTGGCAGGTCGGCATGCGGGAGGAGGAGAAGGCCCGCATCCAGGCCACGACCATCGTCGAGCTGGAGCGCACCAACCTCCGGCTGGAAGCGGCCATGGCGGAGAACGCGGCGCTGCACGCCCAGCTCCTCGTCCAGGCCCGCGAGGCCGGCGTCGACGACGAGCGGCGCCGGCTCGCCGCCGAGATCCACGACACCCTCGCCCAGGGCCTGGCCGGGATCATCGCCCAGCTCCAGGTCGTCACCTCCGTCACGGACCGCGATCCTGAGACCGCCCGCGTCCACCTGGAGAGGGCCGCCGCCCTGGCCCGCCACAGCCTCGGGGAGGCCCGCCGCTCCGTCCACAACCTGACCCCCGTCGCCCTGGAGCACGACGAGCTGACCGGCGCCCTGGAGAAGACGGTCGCCAGCTGGGCCGAACAGCACCGGGTACGGGCCGACTTCACCGTCACCGGCACCGCCGAACCGGTCCACGACGAGGTCGCCGCCACCCTCCTGCGCATCGCGGGCGAGGCCCTGGCCAACGCGGGCCGCCACGCCGGGGCCTCCCGGGTCGGCGTCACGCTCTCCTTCATGGACGACGAACTGACCCTGGACGTACGGGACGACGGCCGCGGCTTCGACCCCTCGGCGCCCGCACAGGCCGACCGCACCGGCGGCTTCGGCCTCGGCGGCATGCGGGCCCGCGCGGAGCGCATCGCGGGCACGGTGGAGGTGGAGTCGGAACCGGGCGGCGGCACGGCGGTCTCCGCCAGGGTGCCGCTGGTCCGGCACGGGTGACCAAGTCGTACGGTGGCCCTGCCATGACCGAGAACCTCGAACGCACTCCCGCCCGCACCATCACCGTCGTCCTCGTCGACGACCACCCCGTCGTCCGCGACGGCCTGCGCGGCATGTTCACCGCCGAACCGGGCTTCGACGTCCTCGGCGAGGCGGCCGACGGCGTCGACGCCCTCGCTGTCGTCGAACGCCACGACCCCGACGTCGTCCTGATGGACCTGCGGATGCCCGGCGGCGGGGGAGTGGCGGCCATCGCCGAGCTGACCCGGCGCGGGGTCCGTTCCCAGGTCCTGGTGCTGACGACGTACGACACCGACTCCGACACGCTCCCCGCGATCGAGGCGGGCGCCACCGGCTATCTGCTCAAGGACGCCCCGCGCGAGGAGCTGTTCGCCGCAGTCCGGGCCGCCGCCGACGGGCGCAGCGTCCTGTCGCCCGCCGTCGCCTCCCGGCTGATGACCCGGGTCCGTACTCCCGCCGCCCCCGCCGACGCCTCCCTCTCCGCCCGGGAGCGCGAGGTGCTGGTGCTGGTGGCGAAGGGCACGACGAACCGGGAGATCGCCGCCGAACTCTTCATCAGCGAGGCGACCGTGAAGACCCATCTCACCCACATCTTCGCCAAGCTCGGCACCAAGGACCGGGCCGCGGCCGTCGCCGTCGGCTACGACCGGGGCATCCTCGGCTGATTCCCCTTCCCGCTCACGCCGTCACCCGCAGCAGCAGCACCGAACGGGCCGGGACCGCCATCGCCGTACCGCCTTCGAGGACCGTGCCGGGCGGCTCGGCCTGGTCCTCCCGGGAGGTGTCCAGGACCAGTTCGTACGCCGCTGCCCACGGCGCTCCCGGCAGCTCGAAGGCGACCGGTTCCGCGCCCGCGTGCAGGACGGCGAGGAAGCTGTCGTCGGTGACCGGCTCGCCCCGCGCGTCCCGCCCCGGGATGTCCCGCCCCGAGAGGTAGAGGCCGAGCGTGGCGGCGGGCGCGTACCAGTCGCCCTCCGTCATCTCCCGGCCGTCCCGGGTGAACCACGCCAGGTCCCGCAGCCCGTCGGGCGCCTGGGCCCGCCCCGAGAAGAAGGCGCGGCGGCGCAGCACCGGATGGGTCTGGCGCAGCTTCAGCACCCGGGCCGTCAGCTCGGTCAGCTCCCGCCACTCGGGCTGGTCGAGCAGCGACCAGTCCAGCCAGCTCACCTCGTTGTCCTGGCAGTAGGCGTTGTTGTTGCCGCCCTGCGTACGGCCCATCTCGTCGCCCGCCACCAGCATCGGCACCCCGGTGGAGAGCAGCAGCGTGGTGAGGAGGTTGCGGAGCTGGCGGCGGCGCAGCGCGTTGACCTCCGGGTCGTCGCTCTCGCCCTCGGCCCCGCAGTTCCACGCCCGGTTGTCGCTCGTCCCGTCCCGGTTGCCCTCCCCGTTCGCCTCGTTGTGCTTGTGCTCGTAGCTGACCAGGTCGCGCAGGGTGAAGCCGTCGTGGGCGGTGACGAAGTTGACCGAGGCATACGGGCGGCGGCCCCCCCAGGCGTACAGGTCGCTGGAGCCGGTGAGCCGGTAGCCGAGGTCCCGTACGTCGGGGAGCGCGCCGCGCCAGTAGTCCCGTACGGCGTCGCGGTAGCGGTCGTTCCACTCGGTCCACAGGGGTGGGAAGGCGCCGACCTGGTAACCGCCGTTGCCGACGTCCCACGGCTCGGCGATCAGCTTGACCCGGCGCAGCACCGGGTCCTGGGCGATGACCGCGAGGAACGGGGAGAGCATGTCGACGTCGTGCATCGAGCGGGCGAGCGCCGCCGCCAGGTCGAAGCGGAAGCCGTCGACGCCCATCTCGGTGACCCAGTAGCGCAGCGAGTCGGTGATGAGCCGCAGCACCTGGGGCTGGACCACGTGCAGGGTGTTGCCGCAGCCGGTGTAGTCGGCGTAGCGGCGGGGGTCGTTCTGGAGGCGGTAGTAGCCGCGGTTGTCGATGCCGCGCAGGGAGAGCATCGGGCCGAGCTCGCCCGCCTCGGCGGTGTGGTTGTAGACGACGTCGAGGATGACCTCGATCCCGGCACTGTGCAGGGCGTACACCATCCGCTTGAACTCGCCGACCTGCCCGCCCGCGGAGCCGGAGGCGGAGTAGTCGGCGTGCGGGGCGAAGTAGCCGATGGAGTTGTAGCCCCAGTAGTTGTGCAGTCCGCGCCGGAGCAGGTGGTCCTCGTGGGCGAACTGGTGGACCGGCAGCAGCTCCACCGCCGTCACCCCCAGCCGCGTCAGGTGCTCGATCGCGGCCGGGTGCGCGAGCCCCGCGTACGTGCCGCGCAGCTCGGGCGGGATGTCCGGGTGGAGCTTGGTGAAGCCGCGTACGTGGAGTTCGTAGATGACCGAGTCGGCCCACGGGGTCTTGGGGCGGCGGTCCTCCACCCAGTCGTCGTCATCGTGGACGACCACGCCCTTGGGCACGTGGGGCGCGGAGTCCCGGTCGTCGCGCACGGTGTCGGCGACATGCTGCTGGGGCCAGTCGCGGACGTGCCCGTAGACCTCGGGCGGCAGGGTGAAGGTGCCGTCGACGGCACGGGCGTACGGGTCCAGGAGCAGTTTGGCCGCGTTCCAGCGGGCGCCCGTCCACGGGTCCCAGCGGCCGTGCACCCGGTAGCCGTAACGCCGGCCGGGCCGGACACCCGGCAGGAAGCCGTGCCAGATCTCGTGGGTGAGCTCGGTCAGCGGGCAGCGGGTCTCGGCGCCGTGCTCGTCGAAGAGGCACAGCTCGACCGCCTCGGCCCCGCCGGCCCAGAGCGCGAAGTTGGTGCCCGCCACCCCGTCCGGACCGACCCGGAAGCGGGCGCCGAGCGGCATGGGCGCCCCGGGCCACACGACGGGGGCGCGGGGTTCGGCACGCACGGCCTCCGTCACCTCCACGCGTAGGCCGTTCGAGTGCTCCGTGGGTACGGTGCCGGCGACGTCCGTAACCGTGACCTCCGTACGTACGGTGCCGGGTGCGGACCGGCCCGGTGGTTCCCCGGGCCTCGCCGCCGTCCCGGCCGGTTCCTGTACTGCCTCCTGCTCGGCTGCGCTCGACACCGTGTCGCCTCCCGCGGCTCATGAGGACGGGCACCGGAAAGGGGGCGCGCGACGTCCCGGCCGCGGCCCTCTCCTGGTAGTCCTTCCCTCTGTTCTGCCCACCGCGGGGCCCGCACTCACGTTTCCCCCGACCGGCCCTGGTCGTTGGGGGAGCGTGAACCACGTAGCGAAGAGCGCACGGGCGGGCTCGGCCGCCGTGCTGACATGGGCAGGACTACTCACCGTGCTGGTCCTGCTGACCGGATGCACCGATACGAGGGAGACTCTGCTCAACGGCAAACCGGGCTCCCCCGCCGATGTGATCAGCATCTTTCCCGAGGACGGGGCGAAGGAGGTCGGCGCGGAGACCCGGATCCGGGTGGAGATCCCCGACGGCCGGCTGGAGAGCGTCAAGGTGATGCGGACCGAGGACGCCCAGCAGCAGACCGTGGCCGGGCGGATCGCCGGTGACGGCCTCTCCTGGGACCCCGAGCCCGGCGCGGCCCGGCTCGCGCTGGCCGCGAAGTACAGCATCGACGCGGTGGCGGTGGACGCGTCCGGACAGCGCTCGGCGCGCCATGCCACGTTCACCACGCTCGTCCCCGAGCACCGTTTCATCGGCTACTTCAAGCCGGAGAACCGGTCCACCGTGGGGACGGGCATGATCGTCTCCTTCTCCTTCAACCGGCCCATCGCCGACCGGGCGGCCGTGCAGAAGGCCATCCGCGTGACCGCGAAGCCGGCGGTGGAGGTCGTGGGCCACTGGTTCGGAAAGGACCGGCTCGACTTCCGCCCGCGGACGTACTGGAAGCCGGGCACCGAGGTCACGGTGGACATCGGACTGCGGGACGTGGAGGGCGCGCCGAAGGTCTACGGCAGCCAGGACAAGACGGTCACCTTCACCGTCGGCCGCTCCCAGGTCTCCCTGGTGGACGCGGAGGCCAAGACCATGGAGGTGCGCCGGGACGGGGAGCTGGTCAGCACGGTCCCGATCACCGCGGGGGCCCCGAAGACGACCACGTACAACGGGAAGATGGTGGTCAGCGAGTTGCACGAGGTGACCCGGATGAACGGCGCCACCGTCGGCTTCACGGACAGGAAGGGCAAGGGCGAGTACGACATCAAGGACGTCCCGCACGCCATCCGGCTCACCACCTCCGGCACTTTCCTGCACGGCAACTACTGGGCCGACGAGGCGGTCTTCGGCGAGGAGAACGTCAGCCACGGGTGCATCGGGCTGCGCGACGCGAAGGGCGGCAGTGCCACCACGCCGGGCGGCTGGTTCTTCGACCGGACCCTGATCGGGGACGTGGTGGAGGTCGTCAACTCCCAGGACAAGAAGGTCGCGCCGGACAACGGGCTCAGCGGCTGGAACATGGGCTGGAAGAAGTGGAAGGCGGGTTCCGCCCTGCGCTGACACCCCGGGTGCGGCGTCCCCTGCGCTGCGCCGACCCCCGGGTGCGCGGCCGCCCCCTGTCCACGGGGGCGCCCCGCACCCCGCCCCACCTGCACGGCTCTCCCCGCCACTTGGGACGGAACGGTGACATTCCGGAGGGGATCCACCCCGGCCACGGTGTGATTATCTTGCGGTGGAGCGCGTATGAGCAGCGCGCGGGGGATGCGGGCCATGGCTTCAGTGCCAGGCCCAGCGAGGGGAGACGACCACAGTGAACGTGCAGCCGATATCGGGGGCATCGGCCGGGGCGGGCAGAAAGCGGCGCGGCGGATCGGGGCCCATGGCTCTGGTCCTGGGCGCCATGCTGTTGCTGGTGACGGCGTGCGGCGGGGACGCGGAAGCGGGAAGCAGGGGCGGCGGCAAGAGCGGCCCGAAGGCGGAGGACACCACGGCCTCGCAGGCGGTGGTGACGATCGCGCCGGAGGACGGCGCGGAGTCGGTGGCGACCAGCGGCGCGCTGAAGATCACCGCCGCGCAGGGCAAGCTGACCACGGTCACGGTCGCCGACCCGAAGGGCAACGCGGTCGCGGGCGAGATCGCGGCCGACGGCGCGAGCTGGGTGCCGGAGCGGCACCTCGCCGCCGCCACCAAGTACGCGGTGCACGCGGTCGCCGAGGACGCGAAGGGCCGTGAGTCGGCGAAGGACACGACCTTCACCACGCTGGTGCCGGAGAACACCTTCATCGGGCACTACACGCCGGAGGACGGCTCCACCGTCGGGGTCGGCATGCCGGTCTCGATCAACTTCACCCGGGGCATCACCGAGCCGGCCGCGGTGGAGAAGGCCATCAAGGTCACCGCCGAGCCGCCGGTCGAGATCGAGGGCCACTGGTTCGGCAACGACCGCCTCGACTTCCGCCCGGAGAAGTACTGGGCGCCGGGCACCAAGGTGACCGTGGAGCTCCACCTGGACGGCGTGGAGGGGCGGCCGGGGGTCTACGGCAAGCAGGCGAAGACGGTGAAGTTCACCATCGGCCGCAGCCAGGTCTCGACCGTCGACGCGAGCACCAAGCGGATGAAGGTCGTCCGCGACGGAAAGCTGATCAAGGACATCCCGATCTCCGCGGGCGCCCCGGCGACGACCACGTACAACGGTCAGATGGTCATCAGCGAGAAGCTCAAGGTGACCCGGATGAACGGCGACACCGTCGGCTTCGGCGGCGAGTACGACATCAAGGACGTGCCGCACGCCATGCGGCTCTCCACCTCGGGGACCTTCCTGCACGGCAACTACTGGGGTGCGTCCTCGATCTTCGGCAGCACCAACACCAGCCACGGCTGTGTCGGTCTGCGCGATGTGCGCGGCGGCTACGACAGCCAGACGCCGGCGGCCTGGTTCTACAACAAGTCGATGATCGGTGACGTGGTCATCGTGCAGAACTCCAGGGACAAGCAGATCGCGCCGGACAACGGCCTCAACGGCTGGAACATGGACTGGGAGGAGTGGAAGAAGTAGGCCCCGGCCGCTGCTTCCTCCGTACGATCCCGGCGGGCCCGGTGCTGTGACCGACGGCACCGGGCCCGCCCGCGTTAGCAGTGGTTAACCTGCCTGCATGACTGTGACCCTCGAAGTAAGCGACAACGTCGGGACGATCCGGCTGGACCGGCCGCCGATGAACGCCCTGGACGTGGCGGTCCAGGACCGGCTGCGGGAGCTCGCCGAGGAGGCCACCCGGCGCGACGACGTGCGCGCGGTGATCCTCTACGGCGGCGAGAAGGTGTTCGCGGCCGGCGCGGACATCAAGGAGATGCAGGCGATGGACCACACGGCGATGGTCCAACGGTCCAAGGCGCTCCAGGACTCCTTCACCGCCGTCGCCCGGATCCCCAAGCCCGTCGTCGCCGCCGTCACCGGTTACGCGCTCGGCGGCGGCTGCGAACTGGCCCTCTGCGCCGACTTCCGCATCGCCGCGGACAACGCCAGACTCGGGCAGCCCGAGATCCTGCTCGGGCTGATCCCGGGCGCCGGCGGCACCCAGCGCCTCGCCCGGCTGATCGGCCCGTCCCGCGCCAAGGACCTCATCTTCACCGGCCGTATGGTCAAGGCGGAGGAGGCCCTGACGCTCGGTCTGGTGGACCGGGTGGTGCCCGCCGCCGAGGTCTACGAGCAGGCGCACGCCTGGGCCGCCCAGCTGGCGAAGGGGCCCGCGCTGGCACTGCGCGCCGCCAAGGAGTCGGTCGACACGGGACTGGAGACGGACATCGACACCGGGCTCACCGTCGAGCGGAACTGGTTCGCCGGGCTGTTCGCCACCGAGGACCGCGAGCGCGGGATGCGCAGCTTCGTGGAGGAGGGCCCGGGGAAGGCCAGGTTCCTCTGACGGGGTCCATCCGGGGGTTCATCCCTCCGAGCGGATTATCCGGGCCTTAAGGCAACCTTAAGGCCCGGTGCCGTACCCCTCGGGGCAACCGCGCTCGGGCAGCGCGTCGCCGCAGCTCAGCGGGGCTCCCGAAGGCTTCGTTCTGCCAGGGGCATATGCCAAACGCCCTGCGTGGAGGAGGTTCTTCCCCGGGGCGGATTCCCTCGGAACGGCCCCGGAGGGCGAAGTCTGCGTCCATGATGGTGGGCATGGCGGGCCTGGAGGGTGTGGATCAGCCGCGACCGCGCAGCAGCGCGACCGCGGCACGCTGGACGTCGGGTATGGATGACGAGCAGGCGTTCAAGGCGCTGGAGTTGTTCGGAAATCCGACCGAGGGGGAAGTCCGGCTGCCGTCGCGGCCGGAGTCCGCGGCGACCGCCCGCCGGCTCACCTCCTGTGTGGTGCTCCGGCAGTGGGCACTCTCGCCGCAGACCGCCGAGTACGCGGTGCTGCTCGTCTCCGAGCTCGTCGGCAACGCGGTGCGCCACACCGGTGCCCGCGTCTTCGGGTTACGGATGGTGCGCCGCCGGGGCTGGATCCGGGTCGAGGTGCGTGACCCGTCGCGCGGGCTGCCGTGCCTGATGCCGGTGCGCGAGATGGACATCAGCGGGCGGGGGCTCTTCCTCGTCGACAAGCTCTCCGACCGGTGGGGAGTGGATCTGCTGCCGCGCGGCAAGACCACCTGGTTCGAGATGCGGATCTCCGACCGCTGACACCTGCGGCCGCAGGGTGCTCTGGAGGCCTCGGGGGCCTTCGGGGGCGCCTCCGCACGCACAGAAGCCCCCGGTCGGCCGTGGTGCGGCGCTGCGGGGGCTTCTGTGGGGGCCGTGAGAAGTGGGGTGTGTTCACGGCCGCTCGTGACGACCTCGGCCCGGGTCAATGGGGGTCGTGGCTCCGACTATGGCAGACGGGCGACCGTGGTGCCAAAGATGCATTTCGGGTGTTTCTCGGTTTAATCGGTCATTTCTTAGCTGAATCGCAGGTGGGCTCGGTCACTCGCCTGGCTTTCCATGCATTCTTATGGCGTGACCTGAATGATTCATAGATCATTCCGACAATCGGTCAATCAGAACATTTCGTCTATTCCGCCTTTACTGTGTCCCCGGGACTCCGTGGAACGCGAGGTGGTCGGGGATGGACGGACGCAGGGCGCCGATGCGCCGCCGCGACGTGCTGGGCGCCGGGGCCGGTCTCTTCGCCGCCGCCTTCGCGGCGGGCTGCGCGAGGAGTCCAGGAGGTGCGGCGGCCGTGGCCGGCGGGGCCCCCGCGCCTTCACCTCCGTACGCCTCCACCCCCGAACCCACCGCCGCGCGAGCCCCGCGCCACTTCCCCGGGCAGCCCGTCCGGATCACGCACGGCCCCCGCGACCGGCCCCGCGTCGCCCTCACCTTCGAGGGCCGCGGCGACCCCGGCCTCGCCGCCGCCACGCTCGCCCGGATCGAACGGGCCGGCGCCCGGGCCACCGTCCTCGCCGTCGGCAGCTGGCTCGACGCGCACCCCTCCATGGCCCGCCGGATCCTCGACGGCGGCCACGAGATCGGCAACCACACCCAGAACCACCGCGACCTCGCCGCCCTCGACGAGCGCGCGGCCTACGAGGAGATCACCGTCTGCGCCCGGCGGCTGCGCCGGCTCACCGGCTCCATCGGCACCTGGTTCCGCCCCTCGCCCGGTCCCGACGCCACCCCGCTCGTCCAGCACCTCGCCCGGCGGGCCGGCTACCCGCACATCCTCTCGTACGACGTGGAGTCGCTCGACCACGCCGCGACCGGGGTACCGGCCGTCCTGCGCAAGGTGACGGGCGAGCTCCGGCACGGTTCCGTGGTGGGGCTGAGCCTCGCCCGGCCCGTCACCGTCGCCGCGCTGCCCCTGCTCATCACCGAGATCGAGCGGCGCGGCCTGCGCGCGGTGACGGCCACCGAGCTGCTGAGCTGACGTCAGGGCCGGTGCACCAGGGGCCTCCCCTCCCCGGCCGGCGCGCTGGCGGTGGCGGCCCGGCGGATTCTCCGGGACACCGACCCGGCCGTCGCCCACGCCTCGTTCGCCGGCGGACAGGTCGTGCTGGGCGCGGACGTGGCCGTTTCGGCGATCCTCCCCGTGGTCCCCGGCCCGCACCGGATCCCGATGCGGCCCTAGCGCCGCCCCCCGTACGGCTCCCAGCCCCGCAACTCGTCGTCGCGCGGGGCCAGGACGAGGGCCGGCGCGCCCGGGCCGAAGAGCTCCACGGGCCGGGACGCGTCCCAGGACGGCCAGCCCGGGTCCCCCGCCGTTGCGAAGTCCACCCACGCCCGGTGCATCGCGTCGGCCAGCTCCTGCGGGGCGTCCGGTCCGGTCAGCGCCATCGTGTCGGGGTGGGCCAGGGTGTCGAAGACGAACCCCAGCTCCAGCGCGTGGCAGGCGCCGAGCCGCTGTACGGGGGAGGGCCAGCCGAACTCGTAGACGTACGTGGACCCCGGGGCATCGGCCCGGGCGTCGGCCAGCCGGTTGAGCGGGACCCGCAGCAGCAGGTCCGTCGCGAGGGCGCCGAGGAGTTCGCCCGGGGTGGCGTCCGGGCGGTTGGCCCGGTAGGTGCGGGCGGTCGCGTTCGGGACCCCGAACTTCAGCAGGGCGAGGCGGAGCTTCAGGCTGCTGATCCGTTCCGTCAGTCCGCCGGGGACGAACCAGAGCCGGTACTCCTCGGTGTTCGTCCCCATCAGCAGGTCGACCCCGGCCGCCGCGCCCGTGTGCAGCGCCTTTGCCGGGTCCCGGGTCAGCAGCTCGCCGTCCACCACGATCTGGAAGGAGTTGCGGCCGGTCAGCGGATTGCCGCCGCTCGTCACCTGGGTCTGCGCGGTCAGCAGCGCGTCGGTGTCCACGGCGGCCAGCGCGGCGGCCGTGGCGGGGACGCCGAGCCGCCTGGCGATCAGCTCGGTCGTCCCGCGCGCGGCGTCCGGGGTGAGGGCGGCGGGCGCCCCGCTCTGGAGCACCGCCCGCCGGAACAGCCCGGCAGCCCGGTCCGTGGCCAGCAGGGCGGCGATGCTCACCGCCCCCGCGGACTCCCCGGCCACCGTCACCCGGCCCGGGTCGCCGCCGAACTCCGCGATGTTGTCCCGCACCCACTCCAGGGCGGCCAGCTGGTCCAGCAGCCCCCGGTTGGCGGGCGCGTCCGGGAAGAGACCGAAGCCCTCCACGCCCAGGCGGTAGTTGACCGAGACGAGCACCACCCCGTCCCGGGCGAACGCGGACCCGTCGTACACCGGCACCGCCGAGGAACCGTGCAGCAGCGAACCGCCGTGGATCCAGACGAGTACGGGAAGCCCCTCGCCCTCCCCGGTGGACGGCGTCCACACGTTGAGGTTGAGCCAGTCCTCGCCCGGCACCGCCGGGTCCGGCAGCAGCCGGTCCAGCGGCGGGGCGTAGGGCCGCTTGGGTGCCGTCGGCCCGAACGCGACGGCGTCGCGCACGCCTTCCCACGGCTCCGGCGGCTCCGGCGCGCGGAACCTCCGCGCACCCACCGGCGCCGCCGCGTACGGAATGCCGCGGAAGACCGCGACACCCCGCTCCACCGCACCGCCTACGGTGCCCCGCACGGTCCTGGCCCGCGGGGGATTCCCCGCCCGGGGGCCTGCCCCGATGTCGGACATGGTGCGTGCCCGCCTCTCTCGCGGTGCGGTGGCTCAGCGGCTCACTTCAGGTGGAACCGGCTACTTCAGGTAGACCAGCCCGTCCGTGGTGAGGGTCGGGCGGCCCGTCGTACCGACCACCACGATCTTGACCGTGTGCTTCGCACTGGTCGACCAGGACCGGGTCCAGATCGCGTCCCGGTACTTGGTGGTCGAGGACTTCAGGTCCACCGTGGCGACCTTCGTGCCGTCGACATAGACGTATGCCTGCCCCGAAGTGGCGGCCCGCGACACCACCCAGGCGGCTGACCGGCCGGTGAACGTCCAGGTCAGGCTAGCGCTCTTGGCGCTGCTGGTCAGGGACTTGCCGCCCAGGTAGCTGGAGGACGACTTCGCCGTCCACTTCCCGGTCTTCGTGGCGGCGGTCTCCTGGAGGATCACCGGGGTGCCGGAGACCGAGGCGGCGGCCGTGTTGCCCGCGCGGTCGTACGCCGTCATCTTCCAGGCGGTCGCCGCGCCGGATTTCGCGGTGTGCGAGGCGCTCCCGGTCGTCGGGCCGTACGTCTTGGCGACGGGCGCGGTGAGCCGGACCTCCTTGAGGGCGGTGGCGTCGGTGGCCTTCCACTTCAGGGTGACCGGGACGGCGGCCGTGTTCACCGTGCCGGCGCGCAGGCTGAGGGCCGGCTTGGTGGTGAAGACGGGGGCCGTGCGCTCGGCGACGACCGTGGCGGCCGCCGATGTGGTGACCTTGCCCGACTGGTGGGTGGCCCGCACCTGCACGGAGTGCTTGCCGAGCGCGAGGGTGGCCGCGGCCTTGGTCACGCTGCCCTGGACGGTGGCCACCGGCTTGCCGCCGACGAGCAGCTCGTAACTCTTGACGAAGGCGGCGGGCGTGGCCGCCTTCCAGCCGACGGTGATGGCCGACTTGGTGTAGTACGTGGAGCCGGAGGCGCTCGCTCCGGTCACCGAGGTGATGGCGAGGCCGGTGACCTTGTCGGTGACCAGGGCGGCGGCCTGCGAGCGGATGGCGGGGAGCTGGCCGTAGAGGCTTCCCCCGGGGCACTGGGTGTTGAACCCGTCCCGGTGCCCGGAGATCTGCTGGAAGGGGTAGGTCGCCCCGGCGGCGAACTTCGCCCCGAAGAAGTTGCCGCCCGCGGCTCCGGCGGTCAGCTCGACCGTGCCCGTCGGGTTGCCCTGGTACTGGCCGAGCTTCCAGGCGGCGACCCGGGCGACCGCGTCGGTCGCGGCGCTCGCGGCCGTGGTGTCGGTGTGCATGCCGATCACGGCGATCCCGGTGGTGTCCCGGTTGAAGCCGTAGGTGTGCGCGCCCATCACGGCCCGGTCGACACCGCCCTTGCGGCCCTCGAAGACCGTGCCGCACTTGTCGACCACGAAGTTGTAGCCGAGGTCCTTCCAGCCGTTCGACTTCACGTGGTACGTGTGCAGCCCGCGCACGATGGCCGCGGAGTCGGCACAGGAGTAGGAGTTGGTCTGCGCGGTGTGGTGGACGAAGACCGCCTTGACCTTATCCAGGTAGTCCGGCGACTCACTGCTGAGCGACTCGTCCGCGTTCCACGCGACCCGCGAGACGATCGTCGGGCGCGGGGCCGTGGACGGCGGGGCGGGCGGCAGAGTGGGGGTTGTGGTGGCGGTGGGCGTCGGCTTCGGTGTGGCGGTCGGCTTGGGCGACGCGGTGGTGGGGGCAGGACTCGGAGTCGCGCTCCGGGTCGGGGTGGGGCTCGGGCCCGGGGGCGGCGGCGTCGGGGACGCGGTCGTCGGGGTGGGGGACGGCGGCACCGGGGAAGGTTCCTTCGACGGCTCATCGGTGGGCGGCTCGCCGGACGGCGTCGGCTCCTCGGTCGGCGTCTCCTCGGCGGCGAACGCGGCGGGCTCGGCGGCGAACGCGGCCGGTCCGGCGGCGAGCGGGGTGGTGCTGCCGCCCGGGTCCACGGTGTCCAGCCGCAGCCCTGCGGGGAGCCCGGCCCTGATGCCGTCCGCGGCACTGATCCGGACCTCGACGCCGTTGGACGGGCCGACCCAGCGCGGTTCGGTGGTGCCCCGGACGCCGGGCCTGCCGGCCTCGGTGCGCCCGTCGATCTCGGTGTCCAGGGGCAGCCAGCCGGTCCACTCGCCGGTGGCGGCGGAGCGGGTACGGGCCTCGACTTGGCCGGTCACCTTGGCGGCGGGGTCGGTCCAGGTCACGCCGAGCAGACTGAACCGCTCGGTGGAGCGCTGGGGAAGGGAGGCGGAGGCGCCGTCCTCGGAGGTCTTGAGCGGGGTCCGGTAGACATCCGCCTCCGCGGGAGCGGACTTGGCGTCCGCCTCACCGTCGGGGGCGGAGCTGCCCGTGACGCCCTGGAACACCAGGACGCCCGTCACGGCCGCGGTCGCGACGGCAGCCGTGGTCCATATTCTTCGCTGTGATCTCACGTGTGTTTTCCCCGGGTACGGTGGTGGAAGACATGGCATTCCGACCGGTCAGCCGCTGACCGGGGGCACGACGAAGTGGCCGGCCCGGCCGGTGGGGCGACCCGGGACATGCTTGCACGGGACAGTCTTCCATGCGATCGCTTGAGACCGGGACTGATTCTTTCCCGATCGGCCGCGATGTGATCCGATCGATCTCTGGTGGGACGAGGGACCGGACCCCAGGGCCTGGAACGCTTCCGTCTTCCAGGCCCTGGCCTCTCGCGGGACGCCGCAGGTGCTCTCAGGCGGCGAAATACTGGGACATCGAGTTCCGTGCGTCCAGCTCCACCAGGTCCGGGCGGGTGTAGCGCTCGGCGCGGGCGTGATAGTCGAAGTCGCCCCGCACGAGCCCTCGGTAGTCCTGTACGCAGCGTTCGAGGGCGGCCCGGGTCG
Organism: Streptomyces sp. NPDC006261; assembly: GCF_040613515.1. Classification (NCBI taxonomy): domain Bacteria; kingdom Bacillati; phylum Actinomycetota; class Actinomycetes; order Kitasatosporales; family Streptomycetaceae; genus Streptomyces; species Streptomyces sp. NPDC006261. Next base: position 60,908 of record NZ_JBEXSI010000034.1, on the reverse strand, counting down.
AGGCGCTGATTCCCGCCGCCTCGATTTCCTCGATCAGCTCCTTCTCCGCCCGCATCACGCGCTCGGCAATACGTGCCAGTTGAATTCCGGCCTCGTCGACGGCCTCCTGGAGTGTGGAACCGCGGTCGCGCTGGATGAGCCGCACCGCATTGTGCTCGTAGCCGAGCGCTGCTTCTTTCTCGAACGAGCAGATGTCGTTGCAGAGTCCCGAATGGTCGGTCACCGCGTTCCGCAGGGCGATGTACGCGGGCAGGCTCCGGGCGGACTCCGGCAGATCGATTCCTGCGGTGATCTCATGCAGATCCAGGAACGGCTGCATGGCCACCGAGTCCCGGCGGTGCTTCGCGAAGTCCGACCGGCTCGGCACCTGCCCGGCCGCCCGCTCGACCGCCTCGGCGTAGTACGTCCAGAGCCAGGCCGCCGTGTCCCGCCGGAACTGCCGGTTCCACTGCGGGGACCGGTCGCGGCAGGTCCGCTCGCGCAGCCCGGCGAGCGCCTGCTCCATCGGCCCGCGCGGCGCGGCCCCGTCGAACACGTCCACCAGCCGGGTGATCGCCGCCTCGCACATCCGGGGGTCACGGCCGGCCGGGCCGTCGTCGAACTCGTCGTCCACCAGGAAGGCCCAGAACAGCCATTGGCAGAAGAGGTCCAGATGGTGCTGCGACGCTTTCGGGAAGATGAGGGATATCCAGAGTTCCGGCCGGGTGCGGATCATCTTCCTGCGGGCCGGAACAGAGAGAATCAGTCCCTCCGCTTCCGCCCATTCCCAGGCGGCCTCCCTGGTCTTCTCCAGGCCCGGATTGCACCCTGCGCTGGCGAACGGCATATGAAACGCCGGTAACGTTATCTGGCTCATTGCTGCCCCTCGTCGAATGAGTACGGCTGGGGGATGCGCACCGCGCATTCCCGGTGATCGCGCATGGGCGCGCACCCGTCGGAGGGCGGCCGCCGGGCGTCCGTATGTCCTGGCCGAGGGGTGACCGTACGAGGTGAGCCGGTCATCGCTGTCCTCTCTCCTCCGCCGGGCCCGGGCACCGGAGCTGGGTAGGCGAGCCGGCGAGGCCGATCGCGTCACCATGCGTGAGGCATAGTCAACCCCCTGTGGAGGGGTGGAGGGAAGCCATATGTGACCGAAATTGCTTCATCGGTCAGAACTGCTGCGCAGCTGTGAGCAGTTGGGGGGCTTCTGGGACTGAACACAACCGGCGCGCCCGGTGCGTCGCCCCGTCGGCCCCGCCGGTCAGGTGCGCTTGAAGAACTCGACCTCTCCGAGCGCGATCGGCCGGTCCTCGGTCCGGCCCGCCGCCTCCAGCAGGACGAGCCGGACGGAGACGACATCGCTGATGCCGGTCCGTACCGTCTGCTCGCCGGGTTTGTCGTTGAGCGTGAGCTGCTTCTTGTGGAGCGTGCCGTCCGCCGTGGTGACGACCAGCTCCGCCCGGACCGGCCGCGGCTCCCGCCGGAACTCCTCGGGCTCCTTCGACGCCCCGGTGTGCAGGACGACCCCGACCAGCCGGAACGGCGTGTCGAAGGTGCAGGTCAGCGACGAGCCCAGCGACGGTGCGCCCCAGTACTTGTTGGTCAGGCCGTCGACGGCCGCGCCCGCCGGATGGCCGGGGGCCGCGCCGCTCGCGGTCACCCCGGAGGGGCTGATCTCCGCCGTACCGCCCAGCTTGTCCCGGACGTCCTCGAAGAGCACGCGGCCGGCCGGCAGGAACAGGAAGCCCATGAAGAGCAGCCCGACGACCGCCAGCACCAGCAGGATCCGCCGCAGCGCCCGGCCCGACCTGACCCGCACCCGGCGGCGGAACGGCCACACCGTGCGCCACCAGGGCAGGGGAGTGGTCTCCTCCTTGGCGTGCAGAGGGGCCGCGCAGCGCCGGCAGAACCGCCGCCCGGGCAGGTTCGGCGTGCCGCAGGCGGGGCACGGCGGCCCGTCCGGCGCCTCATCCTCCTCCACGGGCCGGACCACGGGCCGCCGTGCCACGGGTTTCGCCGGCTGGACGGCACCGATGGGCGCCTCGGCCTCGGGGGCGGACCGCGCGGGCTGGGCGGGTTGTACGGGGGGCGCGGCCGGTGCCGCCGGGCGTACGGGGGCGGGCTGCGGGGGGTGTTGAGGGCGTACGGGGGTGGGGCGCGGGGTCTGTGGTGCGGTGCGCGGGCGGGGCGGGGTGGCGGTGGGAGGGCTGGCCGGCGCTGTCGGCGACGGGGCCGCCGGTCGTGGGGCCGCCTCCGGACGAGGGGGCATGACCGGGGGAGCGGCCGGTTCGGTATCCCTCTCGGGCTCTGCTACCGGCTCGGCCGGGTCCGTGGCCGGAGCGGGTGCGTGCCCGGGGGCGGAGCGACGATCGCGGGCGGGCTCAGGGGCAGGTACCGGCTCGGCCTCCGGGTCCGGGTCCGGCTCCGGGTCCGGTTCCGGTGTCGGCGGGGTGCGCCGAGGCTCGGTGGACCACCCCAGGTACGACCCGCAGTTACCGCAGAAGTCGTCGTCCTCGCGGTTCGCCGTACCGCACGCCGGACACGAGCGCATCGCGTCAGCCTCCTGTCTCTACGGTCGTCCCGGGCGCCACTTCCGGCGGCCCCGGCAGGATCTCCACCCGGCCTGTGAGGTGGACGGGACACGAGGCCGTGACGACCTCCTGGACCCGGTTCGCGTCCACCGTGGCTCCGGGAGCCACCGGCCAGACGCGTACGAGCAGTTCACCGGTCGGGGCCGGAGGCAGCTCCGTACCCGGGCGGTCCGACCACGCCACGCCCCCGCCGTCCCGTACCTCCGCGTGGACGCCGAAGCAGAGGCGGAGATGTTCGACCAGACCGCGCCGGGTGCCGCGCCACCGGTGCAGCTCGACCGCGCGGGCCAGCACCGCACGTTGCAGCTCCGGCGGCCAGGCGGGGTCGATGCCGGCGCCCACCCAGGTCGCCAGCCAGGGCAGGAAGTCGGCGGGGGCGAGAGCCGGGTCGAAGTAGGCCGGGAGGTTGTCCAGGGTGGACAGCACCGGGGCCAGGACCGTGTCGAGGCCCGCCGTGAACCGCTGGGCCAGGTCGTCGTCGGCGTACAGGGCGGGCAGCAGTTCGCCGAGCGGGTAGCGGCTCGGCAGGCCGGGTACGGCGGCCCGGCTCATACGCCCTCACCCGGCCCGCTCGCCGTGACGATCACCTGGTGCTGGTGCGAGAAGACCAGCGCGCCCGGAGCCACGTCGATCCGGTCCACCGCGCCCCCGCGCCGCCCGGAGACCGGGTCCGCCGGGAACAGCCGGACCTCCTCCACGAGACCGGCCCCCCGCACCCCCTGGAGCACGGCGAACACCTCCCCGTACTGCACGGGCCTCCCGAACGGCCACCCCGTACCGTCCGCACCGCCCCGCAGCGGGTCGATGTGGCGGAACAGGGCCTCCAGCGCCTCCGCGCGCACCCGGTCCACGTCACCGGGGGCCGCGACCAGCCGGGCGACCACGGTGACGCCCTGGTACGCGGGCGGCTCCACTACCAGCCGGGTGCCCACCAGGCGGCGCTCGTCCAGGCGTTCCGCCACCGAAGCGAGCACCTGGTCCGAGGGGATCAGCTGCTCGAACCGCAGGTGGCCGCCCTCGTCGGGGACCGCGTCCGGTACCACCAGCACCCGTACCGCACCGCCCTCGCCCGTGACGGCCGGCAGACACCGGACCCGGCGCAGGGAAGGCGCCGCCTCGCGGGCGATGACCTCGTGGTCCCGGGCGGTGACGGCCCGTTCCTGCACACGCAGGATGTTGGGCGCGCGCACCTTGGCGTTCTCCACGGTCTCGCCGTCAACGCCCCCGGTCGCCGCCTCCCGGTTGTCGACCCCCGCGACGTACGGGACCGAGCTGCGCAGCACGGAGATCGCGCCCCGGGCCACGTTCCCGGCCGATCCGCCGCCCGTGCGGTAGCGCTCCACGCGGAGCTGGGCGCCCTTCTCCGGGACCGCACCGTACGCGCGCATCGTGCCGTCCTCCTCGCGCACCTCCGGCGGGAACGCGAACTCACCGGAGACGGCGTCGATCCGGACGTGCCGGTCACCCGGGGAGGAGGCGCCGAAGTGCTCGACGGGCGTCCAGACCTGCCAGCCCTCGGCGGTCGACACCTGGACCACCGGCGGCTCCCCGTCCATCAGCAACGGCACCCGGCTCACCGAGAACCGCTGCCCGGCCACACCCTCGGAGACCCCGAGGGGCACGTCGAGAACCGTCTCCGCGTGCTCGACCGCTACCGTACCGCCGACCGTGAACACCTCGGCCTCGCGGATCGTCGGCGACTCGGAGTAGAACGGCTGGCCCGGTCCGGGTGCCGTGACCCGGCAGCGCAGCCACCCCGCGCGCGTACCGGCGACCACGGAGGCGGTGTGCCCGGCCGGCACGAACACGATGACCTCACCCGGCCGGTTGAGCCCGCCCGTGCTGTCGTCACCGGTCGCGCACTCCACCCAGCGGGCCCCGTCCCACGCCTCCCACACCAGCGGCGGCTGACGCGGGTCGACACCCACGCCCTCCACCCGGCTGTCCAGGCGTACGGCGACGATGCAGCGCGGCACGGCGGTGGGCAGCCCGAACAGCAGTGCGTCCCCCGGCTCCGGGCGCGGCGAGAAGCACGGGATGTCCTTGCCCGCGCCGAGCGGCCCGGTGCGGTCGGTCTGGTCGCCGGTCTTCGGCGCGGTGACCAGCCGGACCAGCGAACTCGGCACGATCGGCAGCTCCTCGGAGGTGGTGAACACCACCGGCTCCTCCGCCTCGCCCCGCGCGGTCGCCACCTCCGCACCGGCGGACAGGTGCACGGTCTCCGGCTGTGGCGCGGAGAGCCAGAAGTCGACCTCGGCGCGGGCCACGGTCGGCGGGAACAGGGTCACGCCCAGCAGGTCCAGGAAGGCCGCGTAGTTCTTGTCGGGCACCCGGTTCAGCCGGTACAGCAGCTGGTCGACCATGTACGCGAACGTCTCGATCAGGGTGACCCCGGGGTCCGACACGTTGTGGTCGGTCCACTCGGGGGAGCGCTGCTGGACGTACCGCTTGGCCTCGTCGACGAGCTGCTGGAAGCGCCGGTCGTCCAGGTTGGGGGAGGGCAGGACCATCAGCGCGTCCCCGCTTCCGCGGATGCTTGGGAGGCGTCTTTGTCGGACGGGATCGTGTAGAAGGGGAAGACCAGGTTGCGCAGGTCGTTGGTGGCCCGCACGGTGTAGCGCACGTCGATGTAGAGCGTGCCCTCCTCGATCGCGTCGAACGCGATCACCACGTCCGTCACCTCGATGCGCGGTTCCCACCGCTCCAGCGACGTACGGACCTCCTGGGCGATCCGCCCGGCGGTCGCGCCGTCGCCGGGCGCGAAGACGTAGTCGTGGATGCCGCAGCCGAACTCCGGCCGCATCGGCCGCTCGCCCGGTGCAGTGCCGAGGATCAGGCCGATGGCCTCCTCGATCTCCTTGTCCCGCTCGACCAGGGCGATCCCGCCCGTCGCGCCGGTCCGCAGCGGGAAGCCCCAGCCGCGTCCGATGAATCCGCCGCCGCTCACATCGGGCCCCCGATCAGGACGTTCAGCGCGCCGCTGACGATGGGCGCGCCACAGGTGGTCCTGTCTCCCCTGCGGGCGGCGGGCAGCCCGCCGATCAGCACCTGGCCGGTGGCGGCCGCCACCGGGTTGGGCATGATCACGTTCGTCGGTCCGAGCGCCGCGTGCGGGGGGATGACGCACACGTGCAGGCTCCCGGTGACGGCCGCGGGCCGGCCGCCGATCCATACGGTGGCGACGGTCGGCGCACCGGGTGGCGGGGTGCCGATGAGGCCGCCGTGGGCGGTGCTGTCGCCCGTACGGGCTGCGGGGGGCATGGCCGGGGTTCTCCTCGCTGTGAAAGGGAATCGCGCAGTGGATGAGGGGACGGGAGCGTCAGTTGATCCGGATGAGCTTGGCCTTGAGCACGGCGAGCAGCCCGCCGTCCACGGTGACCCCCGTCCTGCCGTTGATGGTCACCGAGCGGCCCTTGACGTCGACGTTCCCCGTGCCGGCGTCGAGCGTGATGCCCGACGAGGAGAGGGTCACGGAGCTCTGCGGGCGCCTGGAACCGGGGGCGAACACGGTGAGGGCGATCTCGTTCCTCCGCTCGTCGAGCGTGACTTCGAGCCGCTTGTTGCCGCTGGCCAGCCGGACGCCGGACGGGCCGCGCGGAGTGTCCAGCAGCTCCAGCCGGTTGCCCGAACGCGAGACCAGGGAGCGGCGGTTGACCTTGCCGCTGGTCTTGTCGACGAGGGGTACGTCGTGCTCCGAGGGGCGGTCGATCCCGTTGTACAGGCCGCCCAGCACATACGGGCTGTCCAGCAGCCCCTGCTCGAAGCCGACCAGGACCTCGTCGTTGACCTCGGGGCTGAACACCCCGCCGCCGCCGTTGCCGCCCCACTGCACCGTACGGACCCAGTCGGTCACGTAGGTGTCGTCGAGCCAGGGGAACTTCAGCCGCACCCAGCCCCGCTGGCCCTTGCCCTCGCGGATGTCGGTGACCACGCCGATCGCGAGGCCCGGCATGCGCGGACCGCGTGAGGGGGCCCCGCCGCCGGTCAGCCCGGCCAGGGAACGGTCGGGCGAGGCGCTGACGATCACGGTGGTGCGGTAGCCGCCGTCCGGTTCGAGGACGTGGTGGGCGGCGGTGGCGGTGTAGCGGCCGGAGAAGGTCGGGCCGACGTTGCCCAGGGCCACAGGTGCTCCGGCCCGCAGCTGCGGATTACCGAAGGCCACGGCCTCGATCTCCCCGAACCCCGAGCTGACCGAGGCCGCCACCGCACCGGCGACGGCCGTGGTCTCGGCCTGGGTCCGGTACGGGGTGTCGGCGACGGTCACGCGGGCGCTCGCACCGAACGCCCCGGCCGCCACCGACGGGCTCATCCCGGGCGTCACGGTCGTGGAGCGGACGGACTGCTCCCGCGCCACGAGCCGCGTCTTGGTGTCGACGTTCCAGCCGCGCACCTCCACATCGCCCGCCCCGTCCGAGCCGGTCACCACCGCCCGCAGCGCGAGCAGGTTGTCCCCGTACTCCAGAACCATCGGGTTCTTGGCGGCCCGGGTGTCGGGCGAAGGCGCAGAGGAGGCGGGCTTCGGCTTGGTGAACTGGAGCAGGCCCTGGTCGTCCACCCGCACGTGTGCGCCGCTCTCGGCCGCCAGGTGCTGGAGGAACTCCCAGTCGGAGACGTTGGGCTGGGTCAGCTGCTTGTACGTGATCGGCGCCGCCTCGACCTTGCCGCAGGCCAGCCCGGCGCCCGCCGCGACCTTGCGGACGATGTCCGCCGTCTTCATGTTCCGGTACGCCACCACCTTCCGGCCGCGCTGGAGCCGGTGCGCCTTGGAGAGCGCGCGGATGACGGTGAACGTCCCGGTGGTGTCGTGGTCCAGCTCGATCGCGGTGACCTCACCGGTGAACAGCCGCTCGCGGACCCGGTCCTGCACGGTGACGACGGAGATCTTCAGCGGCGTACCGAGGGTGATCCCGCTCTCGCTGAGCAGATCGTGGTCCGGGTCCCGGTACATGAGCACCGCCGTGTCCGGCAGCCCGACGTTCTCGTCGACCACACAGCTCACCAACTGGGCGGCCCAGCCCAGCGGTAGCTCGGCGGGTATCTCCACGATCGGATCGGCGGCGAACGAACGCCCCGGGGAGGCGGGGCTCATCGGCCGCCCTCCGCGAGGTGGTCTTCCAGACCGGGCACGAGGAGCTCACTGCCGGGGATCAACTGCATGGGGTCGTCGATGTCGTTGGCGTCCGCGATCGTCCGCCAGGCGGTGGCATCGCCGTACTCGCGCCAGGCGAGCAGCGGCAGGCTGTCCCCGGCCACGACCCGGTGCGTACGCCGCGCCTCCTTCGAACCCGACGTGGGGTTCTGGCCCGCGGGGTCGACGCTCGCCTCCTCGATGGACAGGGAGCAGGTGGCGCGCAGCGGCTTCCCGTCCACGTCGAACAGGGTGTAGGAGACGGAGAGGTTGGAAAGCACACCGTCGAACGACGTCGTCCTCGACGTCCCCCAGTCGAACCGCACCCAGGGGCTCGCGGGGGTCTTGCGCGCGAGGCTGGTCGGCGTGGGGACGCAGGCGGTCATCAGCTGCTCCACCGCCTTCTCCACGGAGTTGTCATGGGTGGCCGTCGCGTCGAGGAAGACCTCCAGGGAGAGCGACCGGGGACCGCTCCCGACGAACTCGGGCAGCGCGGACTGCCCGGCCATCCGGGACGGAGTGCGCCGCCACTCGGTGCTCTTGCTCAGCGACAGCTTCGAGGGGTTGAACTGGAGGGTGAGCTGGGCGAGTCTGCCGCCCGGCTTGGCGCCGACGGTCGACGGCGGCTCCATGATGGTCAGTTGGGCGCGCGCACGGCTCGCACGGAGAGCGGGTGACATGGCGTTCCCCCTCCTTCCTGGTCTTCCTGGACTTCCTGGTCTGCGGGAGTGGTGGTGCGGTGGTACATCAGGAGGGCTCCAGGCCCTCGTGGGCGATCTCCAACGTCTCCATCGCCGCCTGGGAGTTGGCGGGGTCGAAGGACGGGCCCTGCCAGCGCACGGGGACGATGCCCTGCACCTGCCAGCTGATGATCCGGCTGAGGTCCGGCCGCAGCGCGACGATCTCGCCGTCCTTCGGCTCGACCCGCTGGATGGTCTCGTTCAGCCAGCGCGCGATCTTCATCGTGTCGGCGGTGACCGGGCGGGTCAGCGTGATGTTGGTCCAGGTGATGCGCCCCGGCAGCTGCCAGGTGAAGCCGTTGTTGCCGCCCTCGGCGTACGTCTCCATCTCGACCTCGGCGCCCAGGCCCGAGCAGGTGTGGAACGCCCCCAGGTCACTGCCGCCGATCACGAGCTTGAAGAACACGCTCGTCGCGAAGATGTTGTCCGTCATGCCGTGTCTCTTCTTCTCTGCTGATTCCTACGGGAGGTGCCGGGTGGAGCCGCTGTCAGCGGCGGCCGTCGTGGAGCCGCCCGGCTCGTTCCCGGCCGCGGCGCATGTCGGCGCGGATGAGCCGGCTCACGGGGTCGAGGAGACGGCGGGCCAGCTCCTCGATATCGGCCCCGGAGAGGCGGCTCGCGGTGCTTGTGGCGTTGCCGGCCGGTGTTTCGGAGGTGGGGGCGAAGCCGGACCTGTCGTCGTCGGCACGCTGAACGGCCCTGAGGGCACCCTTCTGTGTGCCTTGCTGTGTGCCCCGTTGCGTGCCCTTTTGCGGGCTCCTCGGCGGAACGGCCTTCACCGGGACGCCGGTGATGCCGGCCTGGGCGGCCGCGCGCTGCAGCACCTGTGCCTGCGTCGGGGGCTGCCCCGTGTGGGCGCTCGTACCAGGGACGCCCGGCCCGGAGGCCGGTGTGTCCGGGCGCGGCGGAACCCGGACGGAGAGGGCAGGCGGCCCGGCCAGGGGGGCGTCGTCGCCGCCGGGCGCCGGGCCGGCGGGCGGAGGGCCCGCGGGGTCCGGCACCACCGGCAGCGGCATCCGCTGGACGGGTACGACGATGGCTCCGGGCGGGGCCGCCACGGGGGGATGGGGGCGGACGACCGGGGCCGGGCGGACGACCGGGGCCGGGCGGACGACCGGGGCGGATTGCGGGGGTGCGGTGGGGGAGTGCGGGCTGCGTGTGCTGTGCCTGCTGTGCATGCTGTGCCGGGAGGGGGCTGATCCCGACGGCGACGCCGACGACTGCGGTGTCTGCCCTGCTGTGCGGACATGGGGGCTGGGCGTCGACGGGGTGGGGGACGACGCATCCCGTGTCGGACGGCGCTGTACGAGCCGCTGGAGCGCGCCGCCGATGACGGACCCGCCCCTGGCCTGGGCGGCGGAGGACTTCGTGGTGCGATCGGCCTTGGGCGCCTTCTGTTCGGGCGCTGCCTTCGGCGCGGCCGTGACCTGTGGTCCGCCGCCTTCGGTGGTGGCGTGTTCACCGGTGGTCGTGCGCCGGGGAGCGGGGTCCGCGCGCACGGCACGCTGGACGGTGGCGCCGGGCATCGGGCCTGCGGCTGTCGCCGCCGGGCCGGGGGTACGGGAGCGGGGCTTGCTGCGCCGGGGCGTCGCACCCGCTGACGTCCGGCGCCTCCCGGCCTGCGGGTCGCCGGTCCGGGTGCTGCCGGTTCCCGTACTGCCGGTTCCCGTACTGCCGGGCGGCGCGCCGCCGGCCCGGGTGTCCGCTGTCTGCGCGTGCCCGGTCCCTGGCGCGCCGGGGGCCGTCGCACCGGAGCCGGTCGTCCCGGGTCCCCGCTGCTGTACGTCGCGGCGCCAGGTGGCTGCCACGACCGGGCGGGTCGTGCTGCCGCCCGCTGCCGTCCTCGGGGCGGCCGAGAACCCTTCGGCCGCACCCGTGTTCACCTTCAGGTCCCGGCCCGAGAGCAGGGTGCGCGAACGCTGGACGGTGGGCGACAGTGCCGCGGTACCGGCGGAGGGCGTGGCGAAGGACCGTCCGCCCCCCTGCTTCTTGCCGATGTTCCGGATACGGACCGGGGCCGGGGGGGTGGCCGGGGAAGCTGAGGTTCCGTGTGCGGGCGTCCCCGTGCCCGTACCCGGCCCCATGCCCGGCCCCGCCCCCGTGCCCGAAGGCGTACGCGTGTCATGGCGTCCGCCGTCCACCGCGAGCTGTACGGGCGCGGGGGCCGAACGCACCGGCATCGCGGACGGCGTGCTCGGTGAGGCCGACGGAGGCACGGCGGCCCGCGGAGGCGTGGCCTTCGATGCCGATGCCGGTGCGCCCGAGGGGCCCGGCTGCGTACGACGACGGTCGCCGAGGAGCGGCGCGTCACGCTGGACCCGGGCGGTCGACGGGAGCGAGGTGAGGGGCGTGCCGATCCCGCCCCGCGTACGGGCACGGGGGCCGGGTGCGTCGGCGGGCTGCGCGGGCCCGGGGGCGCCGGGGCGTTGCGGCGGGCGCGACGTGCTTGCCGGTGCCTGCCCCGGCGGGGGCGTCACGGCCGGTGAGGCCGGTGCGGCTGCCGCCGACGTCTCCGACGTCTGTCGCTGGAGCACCGGCATGGCCGCCGCCTCTTGCCCCGCCGGGGCAGTCGGCGCGGCCTGTCCTTGCCCTGCCGGGCCGGAGGGGATGGCCCCGGAGGGCAGCTCCCGCAGGGGCTTGCCCAGAGCGGGGCGTACGGCCTCGGGGGCGGGAGCCGGTGTTCGGCCGGGGCTCTCCTGCGGCGCGGGGGCGACCGGCTGCTCAGTCTGCGGCTGAGCCGCGGCGCTCCGCTGCACGGTGTGGGGAACGGCCGGTGCGGAAGGAGTGGCCGGGGTGGCGGAGGTGGTCGGGGTGGCCGGGGCAGCCGGCGGCAGGCCGGTGATCTCCCGCAGCCGCATCGCCGGACGGCGGGCGACGATCAGGGGCGGCGCGGTCCGCCGAGGACGTACGGCGTCGGGACGCGCACGCTCGACAGCCGCCGTGGCGGGCGCATCTGTGACCGAGGGGGCCGAAGAAGCCGGAGCCGCACCGGCCTTCGCGGCCTGCCGCACGGCCGCCGCGCCCGCGCCCGCAGCAGAGGCGGTGCCCGGGCCTGAGCCACGTGGGGGCCCCGCCTCCGTCCCCCGTACTGTCTTCGGCGGCGTGCCGCCCGACCGCTGGAGCGGGGCACCCCGCCCCGGCTTCCGGCCACCCACGCGCCCCGCCGCCGCAGACGGCAGATCCGCCGCAGCCGAACCGGCCTCCGCCTCGCCCTCCGGCTCCGGCCGGGCCGCCCGCAGCAGCAGGGGCCCTCCGGGGGAGGCGGAGCGCGCGGAGCCCGGGCGGGTCACGCCATGGATGAGGCCCACCGGGGCGGACGGCAGCACGGCGTGGCCGAGTTCGCCGCCGAGGGCGGGGTTCTGCCAGGAGGCGAGCTGGGACCGGAACCGCAGTCCGTCGCTCACCCCGATCGATGACCGGGCGACGGTTACCGAGGGCGGGGCGACCTGACGCCAGCCCCCGTCCCAGCCGGAACCGGAGGCCTCAGATCCGCCAGCCTCGTGACCGGAGGCCCCGGGACCTGATTCCGTCGAGCCCGATCCTTCAGGACCGCCACCCGTACCACCATCGGCACCTGCACCGACCCCCGCCCCGGCCCCGTCCCCCGGCCCTTTGCCGGGCCGTTGCCGGTCCGTTCGGCGCAGCCAGTCCCCGAACCCCACACGATCACCCGCCTTCGTTGACGCGGGTGTTGATCCGCGCTATCTCCCGCACCCACTGCTGACGTTCAGCGTGGGTGAGGTCGAGAATGTCCTCACGCTGCCAATGGAAGTGGTAGGCGACGTACGCGATCTCCTCCCGCAACCGGGGAAGCGCGTACGTCACGATTCCCCCAGGCGCCCACCCGAGAGGTCCACCTCGAACGAGCCGTGGCAGAGCGGGCAGGTCACCGCGGCGTGCGTGTGGCCCTCGCTGTTGATCCGACGGTAGAAGTCCTGGAGGAACGCCACGTCCGTGGCGTACATCCGCTCCACGATCCCGGCGTGCACATCGGTGACCGTGCCGAGCTGGGTGATGACCTGGCTCAGCAGCACCACGGACAGGTACGCCGGATTCTCCTTCACCCGCAGGTCGATCTGCGGGCGCAGCTCGTCCCGGGCCGTCGCGAGCCGCATGGTGCCGTGCCGGTGCACCTGGCCCTCGTCGTCGACGTACCCGCGCGGCAGCTCGAACGCGAACTCCGTCTGGAGCGTGTCCCGTTCGCGGGAACGGTCGCGGACCGGGGCTGGCGCCGGGGCGGCCCCCTCCTCGCGCGGGGCGGGCGTGGCGGCGAGGTTGTCCAGGACCTCTTCGAGGCCGCCACCCGGCGAAACGGTCCGGCGTCTCATTCGACCACGATCTCCTCGAAGGTGATGGTCACCGTCTCGGTAGCGGCACTGGACTCGCCGGCCTTGAGCGAGGGGCCCTCCCACTTGGAGGCCCAGCCCTGCATCAGCTGGATGCGCCGGACGGTCTCACCGGTCGAGTCCTTGATCTCGATCGTGAGGTTCTGGCGCGCGGTGTCGACGGCTCCGTTGTTGAGCGTCTCCTTGATCCAGGTGGTGAACTCGCTGCTCTTGTCGAGCCCGCGGGTGATCGTCACCTCGCCCGCCTGGCGCGCTCCCGGCTGCTTGCGGATGATCTGCTTGCCCTCGGCGGTCACCTGACGGACCTCGACGACTTCTTCCTCGACGGTCATGCCGCTGATCTCCTGGATGGACTCCACGAGATAGCCGCCGAGCTGTACGCCGAAGACGTGGGTGGAAAGAGCGTCGCCCTCTGCCATGACGGTGTGTCACCTGTTCCGATCGAAGTGGTGGGACGGGACCGAGACGGTCACTCGTCGATGAGGCTGGTGCTGTCCGAGAACTGCGCCAGGCGGAAGACCACGAACTCCGCGGGCTTCACCGGGGCGACGCCGATCTCGCAGACGACCTGACCGAGGTCGATCGACTCCTGCGGGTTGTTGCTCCGGTCGCACCGGACGTAGAACGCCTCCTCGGCCGTGCGGCCGAACAGCGCACCGCGTCGCCACTCCTCGGTGAGGAAGGCGGTGACGTTGCGCCGGATGCTCGACCAGAGGCGGTCGTCGTTCGGCTCGAAGACCACCCACTGGGTGCCCAGGAGGATGGACTCCTCCAGGTAGTTGAAGAGCCGGCGCACGTTGAGGTAGCGCCAGGCCGGGTCGGAGGAGAGGGTGCGGGCGCCCCAGATGCGGATGCCGCGGCCGGGGAAGGCGCGGACGCAGTTGACGCCGATCGGGTTCAGCAGGTCCTGCTCGCCCTTGCTGAGCCGGATCTCCAGGTCCACCGCACCGCGGATGACCTCGTTGGCGGGCGCCTTGTGCACTCCGCGCTCGCCGTCGCTGCGCGCCCAGACACCGGCCACGTGACCGCTCGGCGGGACCAGGGAGTTGCGGCCGCCGGCCGGGTCGAAAACCTTGACCCAGGGGTAGTAGAGGGTGGCGTAGCGCGAGTCGTAACCGGCTTCGTCGTTGCGCCAGGTGCGGACCTGCTGGGCGTTCAGGCTGGGCGGCGTGTCCAGGACGGCGACCCGGTCGCCCATCTGCTCGCAGTGCGAGATGACCGCGAGCTGGACGGCCTTGACGGCCTCGGCGTCGATGTCGCCGCGCTGGTAGGCGCTCATGAGGTCCGGGACCGCGACCATGGTGATCTCGTCGATCGACTCGAGACCGGAGAACCCCGTGCGGGCGGCGGCGTCACCGACGTACTCGGACGCGTCGAGGCGCGCGACGCCGGAACCGGGGGCGCCGGTGGCGGGGGCGAGAGCGACGGTCTGCTTCTCGGGGCGGCTCTGGGCCGTGCCGGGCTGCTCGGTGACCTGGATCAGCTTGGATTCGCGGGCCTGGGTGACCAGGTAGCCCTTGACGTTCTTGCGGGTGGAGACGTCGTACGTCTCCACGACCTTGCCGGCCTGGCGGACCAGCAGCTTGAAGCGGTCCTCCGGAGGGTTCTCGCCCTCGGGGTCGGCGATCTCGACGGAGAGGCCGTCGCCCGTGCCGGACTTGGCGGCGACCAGGAAGCCGCCGAGGGCGGCGGGCGCCGGGGCCTGGGCGACGGCGCCGGTGGCCGCGGAGCCGGGCGCGCCCTGCGCGGGGCCGCCGATGCGCACGATGTAGGCCGCACCGCCGCCGTTGGCGAAGAAGCCGTAGACGGCGTGGGTGAGGTAGGTGTCGGCGGTGAAGGTGCCGAACGTCTGGACGTACTGGTCCCAGTTGGTCACCAGCGTGGGCTGGTGGAAGGGGCCCGTCTCGGCGAAGCCGACGAAGGCTGCGACCGCGGTGCCGACTCCCTCGATGGGCCGTGCTCCGGACTGCACCTCCTCCACGTATACACCGGGGGTGAGGTACGACGGCATGCTCGCTCCTTCGGGGTGGTCACTCGTTCACCGATCAGTCTTGCCCGGCGGCGGTGGCGGGGAGTAGGCCTCGGAGTCCTGGGCGCGGGGCAATGACGCTGCCTTCCCGGTCACCCGCGCGGAGGTGAATGCTGCCCTCGGCGGGCCGGCCGCCGCGCTCGCCCTTTTCGCGCGGGGCAGGGCGCATTCCGGGGGCCGAGGTGAAGGGGAGGAGAACAGGGGGTCACGAAAATGTTTCCGCTGCCGTGCTTCTCCCGTGCTTCTCCCGTACCTCTCCCGTACCTCTCCCGTGCCTCTACCGGACTGCTCCGGCCGTCGGTCCGGAGTTCTGCCGGACTTACGGGTGGCGGCCGGTGGTGGGGATGTGTTCGGTATCTCTTTTTCTCGGTGAACGTGCCATGCCGAAAAACCGTACGGGGCTCCCCGGGAATCGTCAGGGAGCGACGGGATTCGGCCAGAATGCGCCAAGAAGGTGTGGTCGTCCGGCTGGCTTCCGTCGATGGAAACGGGCGCCCGAGCGTTCCGATCGGGCGCCCCGCGTCCCCCGTCGGGTCGTCAGAAACGTCTCTGATCAGGTCCGTTCGTGCTCCGGCCCGCCGGAACCGGATATTCTTCTCAGGTCGTCCGCGTCGGGGATGACCGAGTTGGTATGTACCTATGGCGTATTCAGGAGGATGAATCCGCCATCGCTCGGCACGCCGGGTTTCCTCCCGGGCCGGGTTTCTGCTGTTGTCGTCACTGATACGCGGAGCGCGGCCCCCGGCGCTGCTGTTTCCGCTGCAGTTCTACCGCGCGAGATCGCTGAGTACACCGCTGACGTTAACCACCTGGTGGCAGCCCGAAGCCTGCGTTCCGGTCGCCGGAGTGCCGGGCTTGGCACAGGTGACGGCAGCGGTGACCGTGGCGTTCTCCGGAACCTGAATGGGGGTGACCCAGTGATAGTCCTGATTGCGGAAGGTTTCCAGCGCGATGGTGGTGATCTTCCGCTCTCCGAAGGAGATGGTCAGCACTCCCTCGTCGCCCTGGAAGTTCGCCACCACGATGTCCGTGATGCCGAAGACCTTGCCCGCCGGAACCTTGTACGTTCCCACTCCTTCGACCCCGGCCCCGGTCTCCACGTCGATCGTCGCGGAGCTCTGCTCGGTGCCCCCGGCACCCGTGCCGCCCGGTCCGGCGCCTGCCCCCGGTCCCGTACCGGAACCGCCGTTACCCCCGGGTGTACCCGGCGCGTCCGGACCGGTGCCCTGGCCCTGGCTTCCGCCCGGGACGTCCGGGCCGCCCGGCGCTGGCGCACCCTGCTGCTGTCCGCCGCGGGCGGCCTCTTCCTCCGCGGCCTCGGTCACCGCCTGCTTCGCGGTGCTCTGCACCGCCGGCCGGACCAGCGCGAACCAGGCGAGCAGCAGTGCCAGCAGCGCGGCCAGCACGATCAGCAGCCACTTGGGCAGGACGGGCAGCTGGAGGAACTCGCCGGGGACCGGCTCCGGAGGCGGGAGATCGGACGGGGCGGGCTCCGTCCGGACGGGCTCCGTGCTCCCGGTCTCCGCCCCGGCGGTCTCGACGGCCGCCACGGCCTCGGCGGCCTCCACCTCGAACGGCCAGGTGACCGGCTCGCCGAACCAGATCAGCCTGCCAGCACGGACCTTGAGCCGTATCTCGGCCGACTCGCCCGGCTCCAGCCGCTTCTGACCCGGAGTGAAGCCCAGCCGCAGCTCCTCCCCGGCCTGCCTGCCGGTGAAGGCGACGTCGACCGGGGTGTTCCCCCTGTTCTGCACGGCGGTACGGAAACGGGCGCCCAGCCAGCCCCGGCGGCGGCGCGGCTCCAGCTCGGTGCGCAGCTCGTGGAAGGGCTCGACGGTGACCGTGCCCTCGGGCACCACCACCGACTCCGGGTGCTCCGCCGGCAGTACGCGGACGGCCAGCGGGGTCTCGCCCGCCCTGACCTCGTGGGAGCGAGGAGGAGCGAAGGTGAGGGTCACCGTCTCGGAGGTGCCCGGGTAGAGCGACACGCGGGCCGGCTCGACGGTGCTCCACGGGGCGCAGTCGCCGACGACTCCGAGCGTGTAGGCCTCGACGATGTCACCGTCGTTGCGCACGGTCAGGGTCGTCGTCGCGGTACCGCCGGGCGACACCGTCACCGTGGGCATTTCGAGTTCGGCAGATGTGGTCACCCTGCGACGGTAAGCCGCCCCGGCGGCTGCGCAGCAGGGTCGCGAGGGCAACGAGCGGGCAGGGGGGATGCCCCGAAAGCACACCGGTCCGGTGGTGCCGCGACCCCGCCCAGGGCACGTGCCCCCTGCCGAAGACCGGTGCGTTCGGAAGCGGAGACGTGCATATCGGCCGGCAGTACCTCAGAAAGACGGCGCGGAACGATGACAACGGCAGACACGAAGAGCAGAACGACGGAGCGCGGGCAGTACCGCAGATCCGACGCGGACCGACGGGCCGCCCGGACCGTTCCCGGGGCTGGGGCCGGCGGCAGGGTCACCGTGGCGGTGTACGCGGAGGACCTGATCCTCCAGACCGGCATGGTCCACCAGTTGCGGTCCCGGCCGGAGATAGAACTGATACCGGAGGCCGAGGCGGACCGCGCCCAGGTCTCCCTGGTGGTGGTGGACATGGTGGACGATGCCACCGTCCAGCTGCTGCACCGCCTCCAGCGCAACACCTCCACCCGCACCGGGCTGGTCGTCGGCTTCTTCGAGTCGGGCGCGCTCCAGACGATGATCGAGTGCGGGGTCGCCGCCGTGCTGCGGCGCGGCGAGGCCGACCAGGACCGGCTGGTCCACCTGGTCAAGGCGATGGCCAACGGCGAGGGCGTCCTCCCGGGCGACCTGCTCGGCAAGCTCCTGGACCATGTGAGCAGCCTCCAGCGGACGGTCCTGGACCCCCGCGGGCTCACCCTCTCCACCCTCACGGCGCGGGAGGCGGAGATGATCCGGCTGGTGTCGGAGGGCTTCGACACATCGGAGATCGCGCAGAAGACCTCGTACTCCGAACGCACCGTCAAGAACGTGCTGCACGAGGTCGCGACCCGGCTCGATCTGCGCAACCGAGCCCATGCGGTGGGTTACGCGATGCGGCACGGACTGATCTGACCGGACCGGCCGGACCTGGCTGATCCGACCTGACCGTTCACGGCATCGACCCGTACGCGCCGTCGTCGCGGGGGGGAGTTGCCGGGCGATCTCGGACCGGGGGGCGGGGAGGGGCGCGCCGCAAAGGGCAGCGGCTCCTTCCCCCGGTCCGGGTACTCGGGGCCTGTCTTCCTGCCCCGCGCGAGCGCGATGCTCGACGGTGGAGCGTCATCAACAGACTGTGAGGTGGGCCGTGACCGGCACTGCTGGCCCGGCGAAGCATTCCCGGTGGAGCCGACTGATGGGCGCCGTGGTGCTGCTGGCGCCGCTGCTGGTGGTCGGTTCGGCCGCCACCCCGCACGGGGCGACCGACGCGGTCGCCGCGGCGGCCGAGGCGGACCCGGCGGAGGCCGGGCGGATCGCCTTCGCCGGTACGGAGCACCGCAGCCTGGGACGGGCCAACGGCGAGAAGACCACCGACGCCCTCTTCGGGGACAGCCGCCCGACCCACTACGACCAGGACCCCTCCGCCCGCGGCGGGGTGCTCGTCTTCACCAGCCTCCGCGACAGCGCGCGGCCCCAGGTGTACGTGCGCGACGCGGACGGGACCGTACGCGGGCTCACCACCGACCGGGACGCGGCGAACCCGGAACTCTCCCCGGACGGGCGGACCGTCGTCTTCGACTCGGCCGAGCCCGGCCCCGACGGGAGTGTCCAGCGCGACCTGTGGTCGGTCGGCGTCGACGGTTCCGGGCTGCGGCGGCTGTCGGACACCCCCGACAACGAGGAGTCCCCGACCTTCTCCCCGGACGGCACCCGGATCGCGTACGCCTGCGACGGCGACACCTCACGGGGCTGGCAGATATTCGAACAGGCTCTCGCGGGCGGCGAGCGGACCCGGATCAGCGACGGCCCGCCCGGCGACGCGAAGGACCCGTCCTGGAACCCGGTGGGCGACGCCACCCACCGCAGCCGGGTCGCGTACACCCACATCACCGACCCCGACCCGGAGAAGGGCTACCGGCTGCGGGTCACCGAGGGCGTCGGCACCGACCGGCCGCTGCTGGCCGGCGGCCACGCCGAGTGGGGCAGCCACTCGGTCAGCTGGTTGCCGAACGGCGACGACGTCCTCTTCCTCAGCCCTTTCCACGTCTGCGGCTGCGACGACTTCGACCACGTCTACCGGGGTCCCGCCTTCTCCGAGCAGACGCCGGACCAGCTGGTCTCCGAGGACCGGGACGTCGCGTCCCCGACCTGGACCGGCGGCGACAGCGGCTCCGGCGACGTCATCGTCTCCCGGATCAGCTCGTCGGCGGCGCACGTCGTGACGCTCCAGGACGTACGGCAGGACGGCTCCGACCCCCGCGACCTCGGGTTCACCATCCTCGGCGAGGACCCGGCGGCCCGCACCAACACCGACCCGGCGATCGACCCGCTCTTCGACCCGGCGGCCGGGTACGACCCGTGGACCGAGCGGCAGAACTACACGCCCGACGGCCGGCGCATCGTCGTGACCCGCTTCGAGGGCCCGCCCGACGCCCGGATCCAGCGCATCTGGATGGTCGACGCCGACGGCAGCAACGGCGCCGTCCTGCCGCTCGCCGGGCGCGGTGCAGGCGACTGGGACACCGACCCCACCTTCTCGCCCGACGGCACCAAGCTGGCGTTCACCCGCACCTCGCCCGGCGGTGTCGGCGAGGCGGCGGGCCCGGGCCGCATCCTCATCGCCGACGTGGCCACCGGCGCGGTCCTGGACGAGGTCCGCCCGCCCGAAGGCCAGCAGCAGGGCGGCGACGCCCAGCCCACCTGGTCCTCCGACGGCGTCAACCTCGCCTTCACCCGCAACCACACGATCAACGGCCACGGCGGCAACAAGCACATCTGGGTCGTGCCGGTGAGCCGGCTCGACCAGCAGCGGGACCTCAGCGCCACCATCTGCCCCGGCGACTGCGAAGTCATCGACGACAGCCCGGCGTTCTCCCCGGACGGTACGCGGGTGGCCTTCAACCGCAAGGACGGCGGCGGCCGGATCAACGAGCGGGCGGGCGTCCTCATCAAGCCCCTGCGCGGCGGCGGCTGCCGGGTCGTGCTGCCCTCCTCCGAGCGGGACAACCCCGACGGCTGCGACCAGGAGATCCCCGACACCACCGGGACCGGCCCCTTCCAGCCCCGTGACGTGGCCTGGTCGCCGGGCGGCGGCCGGATCGTGCTGACCTCCCGCCGGGAGCAGGCCGTCAACTCGATGGAACAGCTCTCCGTACTCGACCTCGCCTCCGGTGAGCTGACGCCCCTGGACAACGCGCACGCCGGGCGGCAGAAGGAGCCGAGCTACCAGCAGTCGGTCGACCTCGCCGTGACGGCCCCGCCCACCGGTCCCGCCGTGGAGGTCGGTTCCTCGGTCGACGTGAGGGTCACCGTGGTCAACCACGGCCCCTCGCCCTCGCCCGGCACCACGTTCACGGCCGATCCCCCGCCCGGCGTACGGCTGGAGGAGCTGACCACCGACGCCGGTACGTGCGGAGCCGCATCGCCCCAGTGCGACCTCGGCGTCGTCCCGCCCGGCGCGAGCGTGGAGATCACCGCCCGGCTGACCGGCGTGGTGCGGGGCGATCAGCCGGTCGGCTGGTCCGTCACCGGCGCCGTGCTCGACCCGAACCCGACGGACAACGCCACGGGCACCCTCGTACCCGTCCAGGACGTGCCCCCGCCGACCCCGTCACCCACCCCGCCGACCCCCAGCCCCACGCCTCCCACCCCGACGCCTCCCACCCCCACCCCGACACCCGCGACCACCGCGCCCGTACCGCCCCCGCCCGCCGTACGGCCCCCGGCCCCCCTGCCGCCCGCGCCCCTGGCCGGTCCCGGCGTCGTGGTGCGGGCCCAGCCCAGCCCCGGCTACGTCGGCGGCAAGGTCGTCGTCACGTACACCGTGCGCAACGGCCGGAACGCCCCCGCCACCGGACTGCGGCTCCAGCTCGGCCTGCCCGGGAACATCCCGTCCGGCCCCCTCCCGGCAGGCTGCGCGGCCGGACGGTGCACGCTGCCCGACCTGGCACCCGGCGCCTCCACCGTCGTACGCGTCGTCCTCTCCCCGGACCGCGCGCTGCGCACGACCATCACCGCGACGCTCACCACCACCGGCACGGACGCGAACCGGGGCGACAACGTCTCCCGCATCCCGCTGCGCATCCTCCAGCCCCGCATCATCGCGGTGCCCGCCATCGGCAAGCCCGGCTTCGTCACCTCCGTACGCGGCAAGGACTTTCCGCCCGGCGCGCCCGTGAAGCTCAGCTGGAAGCCCGGCATCACGGCCGCCGCCGCGCCGACCCTGCCGAACCAGGACGGCACGTTCATCGCCCAGCTGCTCATCCTGGCCAAGGACCAGACCGGGCCGCGCGTCATCACGGCCGAGGGCCCCGGCTTCAGCCCGGTCACGACGGACTTCCTCGTGGTACTCGGAACCATCACCCCGCCCGACGAGGTGATCCGCCGATGATCCACGAAGTGGACGAAGGGCTACGGCTGCTGCTGGTCGACGCCGGACTCCAGGAGAGCGGGGTCGACCTGGTCTTCGACGCGCCGACGAAGGACTGGTCGGCCCGGCGCAACGCCCCCACGATCAGCGTCTTCCTGCACGGCATCCGCGAGGACGCGGGCAGGCGGCGGACCGGCGCGGCCGAGGAGCACGACGAGAACGGCGTGATCACCGGCTGGCGGACCCCGCCGCGCTGGTTCGAGCTGACCTACCTGGTCACCGCCTGGACCAACCGCCCGCAGGACGAACACCGCCTGCTATCGGAGGTGTTGCGCTGCCTGATGCGTCACGACGTGCTGCCCGCCCGGACGCTCACCGGCAGCCTCGCCGAGCTCGGCCTCACCGTGGAGCTGGAGGCGGCGGGGCCGCGCACCGACGGCCCGTCGGCCTCCGACGTGTGGTCCGCGCTCGGCGGCGAACTGAAGGCCGCGATCGACCTGCGCGTCCTCGCCCCGCTCGCCGGCGAACGGGCCCCCGCGGGCCCGCCGGTCACCGAGGGCCTCGTGATGAAGGCCGCCCCCGCCGTGGACGGCACGGCGGCCGACGACCCGGGCCGCCGCCTGCGGTACGAGGGAGCGGGCGGCCTGGCCGCGGAGGGCTTCGCCGCCGAACGGGAGCGGCAACTGCCGCCCGGCCGGCGCAAGCGGGGGAGCGCGGCACGATGACGGTGACGCGGACCGCGCCGGTCCAGGGGGCGGCCGGCCCCCCGGCGACGACGGACGTCGAGGTGCTGTGGGAGCGGCTGGGCCGCGTCGAGGAGCGGGTCCGGCACGCGGTGGCGGCCCGCCGCGCCACCGACCCGGAGCCGGACGATCCCTACCGGGGGCAGTACCTCACCCCGGACGCCGTCGAACGCATCCTGGAGTCGCGCAACGCGTTCGCGCCCGTATCCTCGTACGGACCGGAGCAACCGGCGTACGGTGCGGAGTCCGGCTCCCGGCTCCACCGGCTGGCCGAAAGCTTCGGCCTGGTTCCCCTCGACGTCGAACTGCTGCTGGTCGCGATGGCCCCGGACGTCGACGCCCGGTTCGAGCGCCTCTACGGCTACCTCAACGACGACCTGACCCGCCGCCGCCCCTCCATCGGCCTGGCGCTGGAACTCTGCGGGCTCCCCGCAGCCGGCTCCGGCCGCTTCCGGTTCCGGCCGTCCGCCCCGCTCGTCGCGGGCGGGCTCCTGGAGATCGGCGAACCCGAACGCCCCCTGCTCTCGCGGACTCTGAGGGTGCCCGACCGGGTCACCGCCCACCTTCTCGGCGACGACGAACCGGACGGGAGGCTGCTCGGCCTCGTCCGGGTGCCCGCCCCCGACGGCACCCCGGACGACCGGCCGGCGGCCCACCGCATCGCGGCCGCGCTCGCCACGGGCAGCGGCCTGGTGCACCTGCTCGACCGGGGCGGCGACCCATCGGGGCTGGCCGTCGACGCGCTCACCGCCGCCGGCCGCCGCCCTCTCGTGGTGGACATCGCGGCGCTCGCGGCGGCCGGTGACCGGGCGGCCGGGCTGGTACGGACCCTGGCGGCCGAGGCCCGCCTCGCCCACGGCGGAGTCGTGCTCGGCCCGCTCGAAGCGCTCGCCCCCGAACGCCCGGAGGGGGCCCGCCTGCTGGCCTCCCTCTGTACGGCGGTGAGCGGCACGCCGCTGATCGCGTACGGGAAGAAGAACTGGGACCCGCTGTGGACCCGGGACAGCCCGGTCCCGGTCGCGGTCCTGCCCCCGGGCCCGGAGGGCGTGGCACGCCGGTGGCGGCAGGCGCTCGCGGATGCGGCCCGGTCGGTGGGGCTGCCGGACGCGCAGGCGCCGGCCGACGACCGCCTGATCGAGGCCACCGCCTCCTACCGCCTCGACTCCGACCAGCTGAGGAAAGCGGCCACCGTCGCCTCCCGCCTTGCCGTACTCGAGCAGCGCCCGGTCCACCCGGACGACCTGCGCACGGCGGTCCGCGCCCAGAACGGCGCCGGCCTCGAACGGCTCGCCCGCCGCATCGAACCCGCCGTCGGCTGGGACGACCTGGTCCTGCCGCCGGGCACCCGTACCCAGCTCACCGAACTCGCCCTCCGCGCCCGCCACCGCGAACAGGTGCTGGGTGACTGGGGGATGCGGCCGGGCGGCGGCCGGGGGCGCGGCGTCATCGCGCTGTTCGCGGGCGAGTCCGGCACCGGAAAGACCATGTCGGCCGAGGTGGTCGCCCGCGAACTGGGCATGGAGCTCTACGTCGTCGACCTGTCCACCGTGGTGGACAAGTACATCGGCGAGACCGAGAAGAACCTGGAGCGGATCTTCGTCGAGGCCTCCGACGTCAACGGGATCCTGCTCTTCGACGAGGCCGACGCGATCTTCGGGAAGCGGTCGCAGGTCAAGGACGCCCACGACAAGCACGCCAACGTGGAGTCGGCGTACCTCCTCCAGCGCATGGAGTCCTTCGACGGGATCGCCGTGCTCACCACCAATCTCCGGGCCAACCTGGACGAGGCGTTCACCCGCCGCCTGGACGTGATCGCCGAATTCCCGATGCCGGACGCCGAGCAGCGCCTCGCCCTCTGGGACCGCTGCCTGGGCACGGCGATCCCACGAGAGGCGGCGCTGGACCTGGAGTTCTGCGCGGCCCGTTTCGAGCTGGCGGGCGGCTCCATCCGGGCCTGCGCGGTGACCGCCGCCTACCTCGCCGCGGAGTCGCGGGCCCCGCTGACCATGGACCAGCTCGTCACAGCGGTTCTCCAGGAGTACCGCAAGCTGGGTCGGCTGGTGCTGGAGAGCGAGTTCGGGCCGTGGCTGGCGAAGGAGCGGGGGCGCGGGCGCAAGTAGGGCCCGCTCCCCCGCACGGCCCGCACCCACCCGGACCGGCGGGATGGGTGAGCGGACGCCATCGCCGTACACCGTCCGCCGTTCCTGGTCTTGTGCGCAGCCGTCCGCCGAACGGCTGGACAGTGGTGACGGCCACCACACCGGTCGTCTCCACTGTGGTGGTCGGTGCCATGGGATGTCCGGTCGGGTATCTCTAGCGTTTCCGGCCATGACGAGCCAGTTTCACGCAGCGTCCGGTTCCCCGGCGCAGGCCCCCGGTGCCGTGGACCTCAGCGGACGCACCGCCCTGGTCACCGGTGGCGGCAGCGGCATCGGACGGGCCACCGCCGAGGCGCTCGCCGGGGCCGGGGCCCTCGTGCACGTCGCCGACCGCGACGCCGACGCCGCCAAGACCGTCGCCGCCGCGACCGGTGGGGAGGCCCATGTCGTGGACCTCGCCGACGCCCGGGCGATCGATGCTCTGCCGAGGGCCGTGGACATCCTGGTCAACAACGCCGGGCTGCAGCACGTGGCACCCATCGAGGACTTCCCGCCCGACCGGTTCGAGCTGATCCAGAAGGTGATGCTGACCGCCCCGTTCCTCCTGATGCGGCACTGCCTCCCACACATGTACGCCGGGGGCTGGGGCCGGCTGGTCAACGTCTCCAGCATGCACGGCCTGCGGGCCAGCCCCTTCAAGTCCGCCTACGTCGCCGCCAAGCACGGCCTGGAGGGGCTGAGCAAGGTGGCCGCCCTGGAGGGAGCCCCGCACGGGGTGACCAGCAACTGCGTCGACCCGGGTTACGTACGGACACCGCTCGTCGAGGGCCAGATCGCGGCCCAGGCCGCCGCCCACGGCATCCCCCGGGACGAGGTCGTGGCCGACGTCATGCTGGACCGGTCGGCCATCAAGCGGCTGATCGAGCCCGAGGAGGTCGCCGCCGTCTGCGTCTGGCTCTGCGGCCCCCACACCTCGTACATCACCGGCGCCTCCCTCCCCGTCGACGGAGGCTGGGGCGCCCGCTGACCCCGGCCCTCGCCTCCGGCCCACCCGTCTCAGGCCCCCACCGAAGCCGGGCGCACCACTGCACCCCCCCGCACCAGCCACATCACCTGCACGACCCCGCACCACCCGCTCGCGCACCCCCGTCCCTGACCGACCCGCCAACGAAACGCGGTGACTCACCATGGGTTCCCCCAGCTCCGTCCCGTCCGGCAAGAGCCGCATCGGCCGGATCGTCGCGGCCAGCCTCGTCGGCACCACCATCGAGTGGTACGACTTCTTCCTCTACGGCTCGGCCGCCGCGCTCGTCTTCAACACGCTCTTCTTCCCCAGCAGCGACCCGCTCGTCGGCACCCTGCTGGCCTTCCTGACGTACGCGGTCGGCTTCGCCGCCCGTCCGCTCGGCGGCGTCGTCTTCGGCCACTACGGCGACAAGATCGGCCGCAAGAAGCTCCTGGTGATCAGCCTGCTCCTGATGGGCGGCGCCACCTTCGCCATGGGCCTGCTGCCCACCCACGCCAGCATCGGCGTCTGGGCCCCGATCCTGCTGACGGTCCTGCGCCTGGTCCAGGGCTTCGCGCTCGGCGGCGAGTGGGGTGGGGCCGTGCTCCTCGTCTCCGAACACGGCGGCGACGAGCGGCGCGGGTTCTGGGCCTCATGGCCGCAGGCCGGGGCTCCCGGCGGCAACCTGCTCGCGACCGGTGTCCTGGCGCTGCTCGCCGCCGTCCAGTCCGACGAGGCCTTCCTCGCCTGGGGCTGGCGCATCCCGTTCCTGCTCTCCGGCGTCCTCGTGATGCTCGGCCTGTGGATCCGGATCTCCGTCGAGGAGTCCCCCGTCTTCCTGGAGGCGCAGAAGAAGGCGCAGGAGCGGGCCGCCGCGGGCGTCAAGGAGCAGGCGCCCGTCGTCGCGGTGTTCCGCAAGAGCTGGCGCGAGGTGCTCCTCGCCATCGGCACCCGCTTCGGCGAGAACATCTCGTACTACATCCTCACCGCGTTCCTCCTCGTCTACGTGACCGTGCACCTGGAGATGTCCAAGAGCGACGCCCTGAACGCCGTACTGATCGGCTCGGCGGTCCACTTCGTCACCATCCCGCTGTGGGGCGCCCTCTCGGACCGGCTCGGCCGCCGCCCGGTCACCCTGATCGGCGCCCTCGGCATGGCCGTCTGGGCCTTCGGCTTCTTCACGCTCCTGGACACCAGGTCGTTCCCGGTGATCGTCCTCTCGGTCACCGTCGGCCTGCTGCTGCACGGGGCGATGTACGGGCCGCAGGCGGCCTTCATCTCCGAGATGTTCGACACGAAGGTCCGCTACTCCGGCGCCTCGATGGGCTCCCAGCTCGCCTCGATCATCGGCGGCGCGCTCGCCCCGCTGATCGCGGTCGAGCTGCTCAAGGACTACCGCTCGTCCGTCCCGATCTCCCTCTACCTCTGCTTCGCCGCGCTGGTCACCGCCGTGACCGTCTGGATCGCGAAGGAGACCCGGGGCCGCGACCTGGCCGAGGACGGCCTGGAGGACTCGGTACCGGCCGCCCCGACCGCCGCCACCCGCAAGGACTCGGTCAGCCTGGGCGGCTGACCCGCGCCCTTGCCCGCGCCGCTCCACGTGGCGCGGGCGAGGGCCCCTTGCCCGTCCGGCCCCCTGGGAGGCGATCACCGTATGCTCACCGGCGTGACACCCCCCGGCCCCCAGCACTCCGCCGCCGCCCTGCGCCACCTTCTCGACCTGCTGGCCCAGGGCGCGGCGGCCGAGGAGTTCGACCGGCCCGCCGCCACCGCCCGGCAAGCGGGCGCCCCCGCCGCCGAACTGGCCCAGATCGCCGAGGCCACCACCGTGGCGCTGCGCATCCGGCGCACCCTCAGCCAGCACCGGGTCCGCGAGGCCCAGCTCACCGCCCTCTTCGACACGGCCAGCGACCTCGCGGCGCTGCGCGACCTGGACGCCGTCCTGCGGGCCATCGTCCACCGGGCCAAACTGCTGCTCGGCACCGACGTCACCTACCTCTCGCTCAACGACGACGCGGCGGGCGACACCTACATGCGGGTCACCGACGGGTCGGTCGCCGAGGCGTTCCAGAACGTACGGCTCGGCATGGGCGAGGGGCTGGGCGGACTCGTCGCCCAGACGGCCCGCCCGTACGCGACCGGCGACTACGGCGCCGACACCCGCTTCCACCACACCACCACCATCGACAGCGCCGTCCTGGACGAGGGACTGCGCGCGATCCTCGGCGTACCGCTGCGGCTGGGCAGCCGCGTCATCGGCGTCCTGTACGCCGCCGACCGCGCACCCTGCGAGTTCACCGCAGGGGAGGTCGCGCTGCTCTCCTCACTGGCCGACCACGCGGCCATCGCCATCGACGGGGCCCGGCTGCTGGAGGAGACCCGGGCCGCGCTCGTCGACCTCAACGCCGCCTCCGAGACCATCCGCACGCACAGCGAGGCGATGCGCCGCGCCGAGGAGGCCCACGACCAGCTCACCGACCTCGTTCTGCGCGGTGGCGGCGCCGACGACGTGGCCGCCGCCCTCGCCGACATCCTGGACGGCGGCATCCTCATCCATGACGCGGACGGCGCCGAACTCGCCCGCGCCCGCACCGCACCGCAGCCCCCGCCCGCCCCCGAGGTCGCCGCCTCCCGGGCCCGGGGCCGGGCCGTCCCCCGGGACGGCACCTGGGTCTGCGCGGTCCTCGCCGGGCCCGAACTCCTCGGTTCCATCGCGCTGACCGGCCGGGCGGGCCTCGCGGACGCCGACCGGTTGCTCTTCGAGCGGGCCAGCGTGGTGACCGCGCTCCTCATGCTGCTGCGCCGCTCGGTCGCCGAGACGGAGGACCGGGTACGGGGAGAGCTGCTCGGCGACCTGCTCTCCCGCACCGGCGACCCGGGCACCCTGACGGCCAGGGCCCGCCGCCTCGGCGTCGACCTGGGCCGCCTGCACAGCGTGTTCGTGGCCCACAGCGACGCGGCTCCGCGCCACCGCCTGCTCGCCGCGGCCGCCCGCAGCGCCCAGACCCGCAACGGCCTCGCCGGTCTCCACCACGATCACGTCGTCCTGGTGGCCCCCTCCGACGCCCCGGGCCCCGAAGCCCAGGCACTCGCCGCCGAACTGGGCCAGGCGGCCGACTGCCCCGTCACCGTCGGCGCGGCGGGCCCCGCCACAGGCCCGGCCGAACTGCCCGGCGCCCACAGCGAGGCGGACCGCTGCCTCTCCGCCCTGCGCATGCTCGGCCACACGGGGAGCGGCGGGGCCACGGCGGACCTCGGGTTCATCGGCGTACTCCTGGGCGACCAGGCCGACCTCGGCGGGTACGTCACGAGGACCCTGGGCCCCGCCCTCGACTACGACACGGCGCGCGGGACCGACCTGGTCACCACCCTGGACGCGTACTTCGCCCAGGGAGCGAGCCTCACCCGCACCAGGACCCAGCTCCACGTCCACGTGAACACGGTGGTGCAGCGCCTGGAACGCATCGGCCGCCTCCTCGGCCCGGACTGGAACGACCCGCCGCGCGCGCTGGAGATCCAACTGGCGCTGCGACTGCACCGGTTGACGCGGGGGCTGTGACGGGGCCCCAGTCCGGGGCGGCTCCCCGGGACGGCTCTCGCCCCGCCGCGCCTCGTCCCGGACCCGCCGGGTGGTGCGCCCACCCGCCGCGAGGGTGCGCGCACCGGCCCCTCGGTCACGGAGCGATCAGGTACGCCAAGTCGTCCGCGTACTTCTTGATGAAGGCGGGCGACAGCTGCGGAATGGCGCCTGTCCGCCCCAGGCGCGCGTCCTCGACGGCGGCCTGGAAGCGGGCGGAGGGAATGGCCGATCCGGTCACGACGCCCTCCGGAGTCCGGTGCGCGTCGAGCAGCGGGAGGATGGAGTGCTTCCGCTGTGCCTCGGGCGCCGCGCGCAGGGCCCTCTCGAACCTCGCGAGCCAGTCGTCGTAGTCCTCGACGCGGTCGATGCGGTGGCCGGCCTCGTTCAGCCAGTCGACGAAGGTGTCGAGCGAGATGCCGTCGTCGTGGGGGTTGACCAGACTGTACGTCCGGTACCCCGCCCGTGCCTCACCCCCCAGCGTCACCACGGCCTCGGCGGTGAAGTCGACCGGAAGGCCGTCGTAGTGGGCGCGCGGGGGGCGGCCCGTGCCGTCGCTCTCGTAGAAGGAGCGCGGGGCGATGCCCGTGACGATGAGGCTGAGCAGCAGCCGCGTGAACATGTCGGGGATGTTCAGCTGTCCCGCGTAGTCGCTGTGCGCCAGGATCATGTTCGACCGGAACGTCGTGACCGGGAGGCCGTGCAGGTCGTGCGCCTCCCGCAGCAGCACCTCACCGGCCCACTTGCTGGTCGCGTAGCCACTGGCGTAGCCGTCGTCGACCGGCTGGTCGGGGAGGGCGAGACGGACGTCGCGATCCTCGTCGAGGGCCCGGCCGCCGGGCAGGGACGCCGCGACCGCCACGCTCGAGATGTACGTGAAGGGCTTGAGCCGGCCCGTGAGCCCCAGGCGGATCAGCTCGGCGGTGCCCACCACGTTGGCGTCGAACAGGTGGTTGTAGGGCAGCACGTGGTTCACCAGGGCACCGGCGTGAACGATCCGGTCCACCTCGCCGGACAGCCGCTCCCACACCTGCTCGCCCAAGCCCAGCCGGGGCTCCGCCATGTCACCCGCCAGTACCTCCAGGTGGTTGCGGGCCAGGTCCTGGAAGGTGCGGGCGGGTTCGCCGTCCCCGTCGCCGAACGCTTCCACGAGCCGTGCCAGGGCCGCGGCGTCGTCCGTCCCGCGCACCACGCAGATCAGCTTGCCGCCCACCGGGGCGAGCCGCCGCAGCCACTCCAGGCAGAGGAACCGGCCGAGATAGCCACTGGCCCCCGTGAGCAGCACGGTGTGCGGATCCTCGAAGGTCCGGGGCAGGGACAGGGCCCCGGTACGCGTCCGCTCGTCGATGAACTTGTCGAGGGTGAGGTCCTTGGCGTGGACGCGGGAGCTGCCCTCCGTGTGGACCGACTCGAAGCTCACCCGCCGTGGCCCCGCCGCGAGCCTCTCCTCGACATGGCCGGCGATCCGCCCCAGGTCGGTGCCGCGGCTGATGATCAAGTCCACGGGG
The DNA here is from genome assembly GCF_040613515.1 of Streptomyces sp. NPDC006261. Taxonomy (NCBI): domain Bacteria; kingdom Bacillati; phylum Actinomycetota; class Actinomycetes; order Kitasatosporales; family Streptomycetaceae; genus Streptomyces; species Streptomyces sp. NPDC006261. Next base: position 30,631 of record NZ_JBEXSI010000034.1, on the reverse strand, counting down.
ACACGGATGCCGAAGATGTCCAGGAGGAGATCGGAGAAGGTGACCGCGGACATGGAGTCTCCGCCGATCTCCCGGAAGCGCGTGCCTGGACCGATCGCGGAGGTCGCGGTGGACATCAGCGCCCGGGCCGCCCGCTGCACCGTCTCCAGAGCCGGCCGGTCTTTGCCCCCGCGCCGCACCTCGCGCAGCTCCTCCTTCTCCCTGGAGGCGATGGCGGAGTACGTCTCCTCCAGGGCCGGGCGGTACTTCGCCAGGAGCTGGGGGCGCAGGAGCTTGCGGTGGTCGGAGAGCAGGCCGTTGCTCTGGCTGAACGGCTCGGTCTCGATCAGGAAGTCACGCGGTATCTCGTAGGAGTTCAGCCCGACCTCCTTCGCGATCTCCTGGAACGACTCCCCGAGGAGCTTCCTGAGCGTCGTCTCGTCGTCGCCGCACTGCTCAAGGGCGTCCGCGGTCGGGACGACCACCGAGAGCAGGTAGGACCGCTCGCTGTTCCCGTACACGAACATCTGCCGGACCAGCGGGCTGACGGCGAAGACCGCCTCCAGGCGGGAGGTGGCGACGAACTCGCCCTGGGACAGCTTGAGTACGTTCTTGCGCCGGTCCACGACGACATGCCGGCCCGGCTCGATCTCCGCGACGATGTCGCCCGTCCGGTAGTAGCCCTCCTCGTCGAAGATCTCGGCGTCGAGGTCGGGCCTGCGGTAATAGCCGGGCACCATCGCCTCGGTCTTGAGCAGAAGTTCGCCCCGGGGATGCGGTGAATCGGTCCTGTAATAGCCGAGTTCCGGTACGTCGATGAGTTTGTGGTCGACGACCGGGGGCTTCAGGAGCCTTCCGTCCACCGAAACCGCGGCGGCCTCCGTGGAGCCGTAGATGATGTGCACATCGATCCCCAGCAGGGACTCGGTGAATTCCTTCAGTTCGGCGGAGAGCGGAGCCGATCCGCAACTGGCCCACCCCACACGGCCGCCGAGGACGTTCTCGCGGATGTCCTTCCTGACCTCGGCCTCGATCCTTTCCTGATCTCCGTCGCCGCCCCGGGCCGATCGGCGGTCGAGTTCGCTCTGGTACTTCTGGAAGAGCATTTCGCACACACGGGGGACCAGGGACATTTCCGTCGGCCGCGCCAGTGCCATGTCCTCCAGGAAGGACGACAGATCGCTGTTCGCCGTGAAGTACGTGGTGCCGCCGCGGGCCAGTGTGTTCTTCAGCGAGGAATGCCCGGCGACGTGGCTCATCGGCATGTAATGGAGGTTCACCGCGTGCTCGTCCGAGAACAGCTGCGACCAGGCGCCGCCCCACATGGCGCGGGCCAGCCGCTCGGTGTACATGGCCCCCTTGGGGGTTCCGGTGCTGCCCGAGGTGTAGATGAGCATGGCGAGCGGGTCCTCGTCACCCTCGACGTCGAACAGCGGCGCCTCGGGGAGCGCGGCCCCTCGTGCGCGTACGTCCTCCAGCACGTCGATGCCCAGCTCACGCCCGTGCTCCGCCAGGCGGGCCCGAGCGGCGGTGAAGCGCTCGGACTGTTCGTCCACTGCCGGTTCGAAGTCGAACAGCACCAGGCGCCGCACCGACGGGTTCGCCAGGGCCAGTTCGACCGCGGTGTCCAGGCGCTCGACGCTGGTCGCGACGGTGACCGGCTCGGTCTCCTCGACGATGGTGTTCAGCTGTGACACCGCGGAGCTGGTCTGCAGGGGGACGCTGACCGCGCCGAGATGGGCACAGGCCAGGTCGACCGTCGTGTAGTCGACGCTGGCGAAACCGAGGATCGCCACCCGGTCCCCGGCCCGCACCGCGTCATCGCCGCCGTGGTGCCACGCACTCGCCACCGAGCGGACCCGCTGCCAGAGTTCGCCGTAGGTGGTCATCTCGTACTGCGGCACCAGACCGATACGGGCGCGGCCCGTGCCGGGTTCCCGGACGAGTGTTCTCACACGTTCCCCGAGGGCGGGGCGCTCGGCATACTGCTCCATTATGTCGGCCATCACTCGCGCAAGTCGCATGATGAATCTCCGTATCGCATAACTGGATGACGCGGACTCTTGACGTCGGACGCTTGACGCCGGACGAACAGGAAATGGATCGCGCGGGGCGAGGCCGGCGCAATCTGCTTCCCATCGCCCGGGGTGCGCCGTGATGCTAGGTGCGGCCGAACCGAACATTCGAGCCCCAGGGCCAGAGTCCGTCAGGTCCGCCTCCGCGCCCCGTCCGACGGCAAGCAGCGAGGCCTCCGCCGACGGCCACCTGACGGATTACGTTCCGCAGAGTTGTCCACCGGCCGCCGTCCGGCCAAGAGTGGTGTCCGTCCGAGAGGCGGTCCCGGTCGGCCGACGGTGTGAAAAGCGTCGGAATTCCACGTGAGCGGTGGACACACGGCTCAGTACCCGGGATCTCCATGGGCCCTCATCCGGTGCGGGAATTCCCCTGCCGAAAGCCGACGAAGATCGCGCGACTCCTTCACCTGCTCCTGCATCTGCCTCTGCGCCTGCTCTTCTGTCGCACTTCCGTCCGACTGGGCGCATCACCAGGTCTGTCGACAGCCGGACCGCCCGGGTCCGGCCAATTCGAGGGAACTCAATGATCGACATAGTCTCTTACCTCCGTTCCATGCCCGCACTTCAGCAGCCCGACTGGGAGGGCCATCCGGAGCTCGAAGCGGTCCGCACGGACCTGGGCCGGATGCCCGCCCTGGTGGATGCCGAGGCCGCACAGCGGCTGCGCTCCCTGCTCATGGAAGCCGCGGCGGGCCGTGTCCAGATCGTCCAGGCCGGTGACTGCGCGGAGGACCCCGCGGAGGCGACCCCGGCGGACGTCCGACGTAAGGGCGCGCTGCTCGACATCCTCGCCGGGACGATGCGTCTGGCCTCCGGCCTCCCGGTGCTGCGGGTCGGCCGGATCGCCGGGCAGTACGCCAAGCCCCGCTCGGCGCCCGTCGAGATGATCGACGGGCGCGAACTCCCCGTCTACCGCGGCCACATGGTGAACCGTCCCGAGCCCGACGCCGAGCTGCGCCGCCCCGACCCCCGGAATCTGCTGACCGGGTACCGCGCCGCCAGCGACATCATGCACTTCCTGGGCTGGCGGGGCACCGAGTGCAGGACGGACCTCGACGCACCGGTGTGGACGAGCCACGAGACGCTGCTGCTCGACTACGAAGTGCCCATGCTGCGGAGGGAGCCGGACGGTTCGCTGCTCCTCACCTCGACGCACTGGCCATGGGTGGGGGAGCGCACCCGGCAGCTCGACGGCCCGCACATCGCGCTGCTCGCCGCCGTCTCCAACCCGGTCGCGGTCAAGGTGGGGCCCACGATGACGCCGGACGAGCTGCTCGCCCTGTGCGACCGCCTCGACGCGCAGCGCCAGCCGGGCCGGCTCACCCTCATCTCGCGGATGGGCGCGGACCACGCGGCCCGCACGCTTCCCGCCCTGGTCAAGGCGGTCCACGAAGCGGGCCACCCGGTGCTGTGGCTGTCGGACCCCATGCACGGCAACACGGTCAGCGGCCCGGACGGGACCAAGACCCGCCTGGTGCGGACCGTGGTCCAGGAGGTCGTGAACTTCCAGGAGGCGGTGACGGGGAACGGCGGGGTGGCCGCCGGGCTGCACCTGGAGACCACTCCGGAGGCCGTCGTCGAGTGCGTGCGCGACGAGGCCGAGCTGGGGCGGCTGGGTGAGAAGTACCTGAGCTTCTGCGACCCGCGGCTCAACCCGCAGCAGGCGGTCGAGGTCGTCTCCGCCTGGCGCGGATAGCCCCACCGCCCGTACACCCTCCCCCAGGCCCCCCTCACACAGCCGCCGGCGGCCCCCCACCCCCCCCGTACCGCCGGCGGCCCCCACCCCGTACCCCCGCCCCCCCCACCACCTCGTCACCACTCACCACGGAAAGGACGCGACCGCCCATGCCTCACATACCGCCCGTCGAGCCCTACCCCATGCCGGCGGAAGGGGACCTCCCCGACAACACCGTGGGCTGGGTGCCCGACCCGGACCGGGCCGTGCTGCTTCTGCACGACATGCAGGAGTTCTTCCTCAGGCCCTTTCCTCGCACCGGCGAACCCGGCGGCGCCCTCGTCTCCAACGCCACCCTTCTCAGGGACCGCTGCGCCGAGCTGGGCATCCCCGTCGCCTACACCGCCCAGCCCGGCGGCATGACCCCGCGACAGCGCGGTCTGCTCCTCGACTTCTGGGGGCCGGGGATGAACCCCACCCCGGAGGACCGCAGGGTCGTCCACGGCCTCGAACCCCGGCCGGAGGACTGGGAGTTCACCAAGTGGCGGTACAGCGCCTTCCACCGGTCCGACCTGCTGGAGCGCATGCGTCACCACCGGCGGGACCAGCTGATCGTCTGTGGCGTGTACGCGCACATCGGCGTCCTGATGACCGCCGTGGACGCGTACACCAACGACATCCAGCCCTTCCTGGTGGCCGACGCCGTCGCCGACTTCTCAACCGAGGACCACCGCCTCGCCCTGAACTACGTCGCACGGCGCGCCGGCCGGGTGCTCACCACCGAGACCGCACTCGGCGAACTCGGCGGACCCGGCGGACCCGGTGGCCTCGGCGCGTCCGGAGCCGGCCGATGACAGCGCAGTCCGCACCGACTCACCCCACGGGGATCACCATGGCATCAGTGAACGGAACTCCCGACCTCCTCGCGCGCATCCTCGACGGCGGCGCAGCCGACTTCGCCCTGCTGCACCGGCCGGAGCAGGCCGGCGCCGACACCCTGGAGATCCTCCTCGGCGAGGTGACCGAGGTCGCCGCCCTCAAGGACCTGCCGGTCGCGGCGGAACCGGCGCCCGGTGCGGGACACGACCTGCTGGTCATGATCCCGTACGGGCAGATCACCGAGCGCGGCTACCAGGCCCGCGGCGACGGTGAGTCGCTGCTCTCCATGGCCGTACGGGAACAGGCCACGGCGCCCCTCGGCGCGACGCTGTCCCGGCTGCCGGGCGGACCGGTCAAGTTCGTCGACGGCCGGTTCGACGTGCCCGACGAGGAGTACGCGGACATCGTGCGCCGGGTGATCGACGACGAGATCGGCACCGGGGAGGGGGCCAACTTCGTCATCAAGCGCTCCTTCGTCGCCCAGCTGCCCGGTTTCTCACGGCAGGTGGCCCTGTCCGTCTTCCGGCGGCTGGTGGAGCGCGAGTCCGGTGCGTACTGGACCTTCCTCGTGCACACGGGCGGGCGTACGTTCGTCGGCGCCACGCCCGAGCGGCACATCAGCGTGCACGGCGGCGTGGCGGTCATGAACCCCATCAGCGGCACCTATCGCTACCCCGCCGACGGCCCTTCCCTGGACGGCGTCCTGGAGTTCCTCGGCGACCGGAAGGAGACCGACGAGCTCTACATGGTCGTCGACGAGGAGCTGAAGATGATGGGGCGGGTCTGCCCGTCGGGCGCCCGGCTGGTGGGGCCCTATCTCAAGGAGATGACGCGCCTGGCCCACACCGAGTACTTCATCGAGGGCACGACCGACCGGGACGTCCGGGACATCCTCCGCGAGACCCTGTTCGCCCCGACCGTGACCGGCTCCCCGCTGGAGAGCGCGGCCAAGGTGATCCGCCGCTACGAGCCCGTCGGCCGCGGCTACTACAGCGGAGTCGCCGCCCTCATCGGCCGCGACGCCGCCGGTGGCCGCACCCTCGATTCCTCCATCCTCATCCGCACCGCCGACATCGACGCCACGGGGCGGATGAGCATCGGGACGGGCGCGACCCTGGTGCGCCACTCGGACCCCCGGTCGGAGGTGCGCGAGACCCGGGTCAAGGCCGCGGGACTGCTCGCGGCGCTCGGTGAACCCGAGCCCGTCCGCTTCGGGGCCCACCCCGCCGTCCGCACGGCGCTCGACCGGCGGAACGAGGGGATCGCCGACTTCTGGCTGCGTGAACCGGGAGGCCACCGCGGGCAGGAGCAGCCCTTGGCGGGGCAGAAGGTCCTGGTGGTGGACGCGGAGGACACCTTCACCCAGATGATCGCCCACCAGGTGCGCTCACTCGGCTGCGAGGTGACGGTGCGGCGCTTCGACGAGCCGTACGACGTGGCCGCCCATGACCTGGTGATCCTGGGTCCCGGTCCGGGGGACCCGCGTGAGACGGAGCACCCCAAGATCGCCCATCTCCGGGGCGCCGTCACCGGGCTGCTCGCGGAGCGCCGGCCCTTCCTGGCCGTCTGCCTGAGCCACCAGGTGCTCAGCACCGTCCTGGGCCTCCCGCTGCACCGCAGGCCGGTCCCCAACCAGGGCGTGCAGCACGAGATCGACTGGTTCGGCGGGCGAGCGCGGGTGGGCTTCTACAACACCTTCGCCGCGCACGCCGAGGACGACGGGTTCGATCACCCCGAGTACGGGCCCGTACGGATCAGCCGCGATCCGGAGACCGGTGAGGTCCACGGTCTGCATGCCGGCGGCTTCGCCTCCATGCAGTTCCACGCCGAATCCGTGCTGACCCAGAACGGCCCCGGGGTCATCGCCGCCCTCCTGGGGAGCCTGACCGCCGCACGCGTCGGCTGACCGGCCGCACCCGGGCCCGGCGGCACGGCCGGGCCCGGGAGCCGCCGCTGTTCACGAGGCCTGCGCAGCAGGCCGCCGTACCCGCACGGAACCTCTGGAGCCCTCGTATGTCCCCTGAACACCAGACCCCCGCCACGGTGTCCGACGTGGCACCGGCCGCGGTGGTGGCCGAGCTCGTGCCCCTGCTCGCCGACGTGCTGAAGGTGCGGCCCGAGCAACTGGATCCCGGACTGACGTTCCGCTCGATGGGCGTCGGATCGGTGGCGACCACGCAGTTCGTCTCCGCGGTCAGCGCCCGCTACGGAATCGGGCTCGATCCCACCTCCCTGTTCACCCACCCGACGCTGTCGGCCTTCGCCGCCCACGTGGCCCGCGCAACCGGGGCCGGGGAGCGGGGGACACGATCCGCCACGCCTGCCACGCCTGCCACGCCTGCCACGCCTGCCACGCCTGCCACGCCTGCCACGCCTGCCACGGAGGAGATCCTCGCGTTTCTGCGGGAGCGCCTGGCCGGAATTCTGGGCTGCGAGCCGGCGGCCCTGGACCCCGCGTCCCCCTTCAACCTGCTGGGCGTCGACTCCATCCGCGGGGCGAAGTTCGTCGCAGCCGTCAACGACGCGTTCGGCATGAACGAGCCCGCCGTCACCCTGCTCGACCGCCCCGGCCTCGCCGCGATGGCCGCCCATATCGCCCACGTCTTCGAGGAGGACGCACCGCCCGTCACCGACGATCGGGCGGCCGACGAAGAACTGGGCGCGCTCCTCGACTCGGTGCGCGCCGACCGGCTTTCCGTGGACGAGGCGCTCACGCGGCTGCCTCACCGGGCGTGAACGGGGCGACAACCATGGACGAACGCGAGATACTCACCCGATTCAAGGCCGGGCTTCTGGAGCGCGAGCAGGCCGTGTGGCTCCTCGCGGAACGGCGCGGGGTGCCCGGCACGGGAACGGAAGGCGGCTCCTCGGCGCCCGATTCCCCGGCGTCCGGCTCTTCCGCTCCGTTGTTTGTGCCGCTGCCCGGCGGTGCCCATGAACCCATCAAGCTCTGGTACTGCTCCAACGACGAGCTCGACTACGCGCTGGCCGCCACCCTGGCCCGGCACTGGCTCGACGATCAGGAGCAGGAGACCGCGAGCCGCTTCCTGTTCGAACAGGACCGGCGGCAGTATCTGGTCGCCCATGCCCTCGTACGGCGCGTCCTCGCGCTGGAGAGCGGTCTGCCCGAGGCGGAAGCCGTGATCTGGCGCTCCGCGCGGGGGCGGCCGTTCCTCCAGCGGCCCCCCGTCGGACTGCCGCGCGGCGGACAGGAGCTGGACTTCAATCTGTCCCACGCCGAGGGCCACAACCTGCTCGGGGTGGTGCGCAGTCACCGGATCGGGGTGGACGTGGAGCGGGTCGACCGGGGTGAGCAGGGCCTCGACGCCATCATCGAGACCTTCGCGCGGGACGAGCGCGACTGGGTGGCGCGGGCCGTGCCGGGCCGCCCCCGGGACTGCCGGACCCTGCGGCTGTGGACGCTCAAGGAGGCGTACGCGAAGGCGCGCGGGCTGGGCCTCGGACTCCCCTTCGACAGCTTCTCCTTCACCCTGCACGAGGAGCGAGGGGTCCTGGCGTTCAAGCCGCCCGAGTCCGAAGGGGAGTTGCCCTGGCGGTTCCTGGAGCTCGAACCCGAGCGCGGAGTGCTGGCGGCCGTGGCCCTCCTCGCGGACACCGGCGGACCGTCCGCCCTCCAGCTGCACCGTGGCTTCCCCTGGAGCCGGGAGGCACCGGAGCTGCTGGACCTGCCGGAGCCGGTCGCCGGGCGCTGAGGCGACAGGTCCTGAGCCGGCGGGCCGTACGGCGGCCGGCCGGCTCAGGACCTGTCGCGGTGCGGGCTGAGATCGATACGGGGCAGGGTCCCCGGTGTGGCGATCCCCGGGAGCAGCAGCCGCCACATCTCCACCGTGCGCTCCGGCAGGTCCTCCCGGCCGTTCACCAACTGCGCGTACAGCTGGACGCCGGTACACGCGCTGACGACGAACTCCGCCACCCGTCCCGGGTCGATCCCCGGCAGCAGTTCCCCGCTGTCCCGGGCGTCGCACAGGCACTGCTCCATGACGTCCCGCCACTGGAGGTAGGGCGTGATGTCGTGGACGCCGAAGCTCCCCTGCTCCACCGAGAGCCGTACACCGGCGCGCAGCACCGGGTCCTGGAGGAGCTGATGCGACCACACCCGGGTGATGTCCACGATGCGCTGCAGCCCCTGGGTGTCGAGGTGCGGCTCGATGCTCTCGGGCTGCGCCATCATGACCGCCCGGGCGATGCCCTCCTTCGACTCGAAGTGGAAGTACAGCGCGCCCACCGTCAGCCCGGCCCGCTTGGCGATCTTGTTGAGGCCCGTCCCCGCGTACCCCGACGCGTCGAACTCCTCCGCCGCCGCGCGCAGCAGCAACTCGCGCGTGCGCACCGCACGGTCCTGCATCTGGCGTTCCATGTTCCGGCTCCTTTCATCAGTAAAGCCTGGACAAAAAAAAGAATCATCCTTATTTTATCTCCCAGGGCCCCAGCCGTCCAGGCGGGTGTGCCCACTCAGTGTCCCGTGCGCTCTGTGTCCATACCTCTCATGCCTCTACCGGGGGAGTATCCGTATGCTCAGCACCGCCACTGCCACCCTTGCCCCGCCTGTCGCGTTCGTCGCGGCGGAGCTCGTCCACAAGGCCCGCCCCGGCTCGGTGCTCCTGACCGGTCTGCGGCCCGACGGGAGCGACGGGTTCGTCGTCTCGGCCCACTGGCCCGAGGTGCACGAGTTCTACGCGACCGGGCGGACCGCGCTCGATCCGCTGCTCCTCACCGAGACGGTGCGGCAGGCCTTCCCCCTGCTGTGCCACAGCGCCTACGACGTCCCCCTCGGCCACCACCTGCTCTGGGACACCTTCGGTTACGCGCTGACTCCCGCGGCCCTGGCCCCGAGAGATCACGGCGGAGCGGTCGAACTCCACGTCACCTGCCGGGAGTCGACCCGCCGCGGCAGCCGGGCGGCGGCGCTGACCCTGCTCATATCCGTGGTCCGGGAAGGGGCGTTGCTCGCTGAGTGCGGCACGCGCCTGACGGTGCAGTCCCCGGCCGTCTACCAGCGCCTGCGGGCGGGGCGCGGCACCCCCGAAGCCGTCACCGTCCTGCCCGCCGCCCCCGGCGCACCGATCGCGCCGCCCGCCCTGGGGCGCACCAGGTTCCACGACGTCGTCCTCAGTCCCGCGGTGGGCCTCGGCCGGTGGCGGCTGCGGGTGGACACCGCGCACCCGCTCTTCTTCGACCACCCCCTCGACCACGCCCCGGGCCTGCTCCTCCTGGAGGCCGCGCGCCAGGCCGCCCTGATGCTTCCCGCCGACCACCCGCAGTCCGTGGTGGGCATGGAGACCTCCTTCGCCCGCTACGTCGAGCTCGACGCTCCGTGCCGGATCGAGGAGCGACCGGTGGACCCGGACCCGCAGGGCCACCGCCGTACGGTCGTCTCGCTGTGGCAGAACGGCATCGAGTGCTTCACCGCTACGGTGCGGCTCACCCGGAAGGCCGGCCCCGGGGCCGGCGCCCTCGTACGGGCCGGTGGTGAGGTCATCCCGTTCCCGCGGTAGACCTCCGCCGCCTCTCCGGTACGCGCTGATACGGCGACGGCGGCCCGGGCCGCCGTCGCCGTGGGGCGGGCCGCCCGGCGTCAGCCGGCGGTCCAGCCGCCGTCCACCGGCATCGCGACCCCCGTGACGAAGGAGGCCTGATCGCTGCAGAGCCAGGCTGCGTTGCGGGCGATCTCCTCCGGTTCGGCCATCCGGCGCTGCATGGAGCGCCCGACGAACTGCTCCTCCAGCGACGGGGTTTCCTTCAGTACCTGGTCCATCATCTCGGTGCGCGTGCTGCCCACCACCAGGGCGTTCACGCGGACCCCGCGCCCTGCGTACTCGGCCGCGGCCGCCCGCGTCAGCCCCAGGACCGCGTGTTTGGCCGCCACGTAGGCCGCGGAGGCGCCCGTGGCCAGCACCCCGGCAACGCTGGAGGTGTTCACGATCGCCGCGGGGCGATCGGAGTGGAGCATGGCGGGGATCTGGTGGCGCATGCAGTTCCATACGCCCCGGACGTTCACGGCCATGATCTGCTCGAAGGCCGCGCCGTCCGTCTCGTGCAGCAGGCTGCCGGCCGTCGCGTATCCGGCATTGTTGAACGCCCCGTCCAGTCGGCCGAAGCGTGACACCGCCTCGGTCACGACCCGCTCGACCTCGCCCTCCTGGGTCACGTCCCCCACGGCCGCCATCGCACGGCCCCCGCTCGCGACTATCCGGTCGGCCAGTTCGCGCAGCCGCTCCTCGCGCCGTGCCATGAGCACCACGGTCGCACCCTCGGTGGCGAACACGTGTCCGGCCGCCGCCCCGATCCCGCTGGACGCCCCCGTGATCATGATGACCCTGTCGCGCAGTAAGCCTGTGTCCCTCGTCATGCCGAACTCCCGCTCCCCATGGACTGCTTCTGACCCCCCAAGGGCCTTCCTCGCAGGGGCCCCCTGGACGAGAAAAGAATAATGGTCCTTATGTAATTTTGCTAGCGGGCGTCAGGGCCGGGGGGTCCGGTCAGGGGTCGCCCCTACCGGGGGGCGCGGTCCGCCTCCGGTGGGCGGACGGCCGAGATGCCGTACAGGAGCAAGTCGCAGAACTGGGTGAAGTGCTCTCCGCCGGCCTCGGCGACGTCGGGCTCCGGATCGCCGCCCCGGGCGCGCACCTCCGTCCCGGCGGCCAGGCGCAGGGCCATCTCCGTCACCGCCTCCGGGGTGACGCCTGCCCGCAGCTTTCCCTCCTCGCCCGCGCTCCGGAACATCTCCTGCACCGGCCGGAGCCAGGAATCCGACCAGTCCCCGCCCCCCGGGAGCTCTTCGGAGAGCCGTACGGCCGCGCGCACCACGACGTCGCGGTGCAGCAGTTCGAGCAGGGCGAGCAGCAGGAGGCGGGCCCGGCGCAGGGGGGCCGCCGGGAGCTCGACCGCCTCGTTCACCCGCTCCTCGATCCGGGCGAGCCCCAGTTCCTTGAGCTCGGTGAGGAGCTGCCCCTTCGTGGGGAAGTGGAAGGTCAGCGCGCCGGTCGTGACACCGGCCTCGCGGGCGATGCGGTGCATGGCGATGCTGCCGTGGCCGTGCCGGTCGATCTCCCGTGCGGTGGCGTCCAGCAGGGTGCCGCGCGTCAGCAGGGATCTCTCCTGCTGCTTCGCCGGCCTCCTTCCCGCTCCGTCTGATGTCACCGTGACCTCCCGCTTCTCGTTCACTGATCAACTCCCTACGCTCCCCGGGTCATCCGCCGTTCACAACGCCGAGTTGACGAACTTGCACCCGGAAGGCATCCTCACTCTTCAAAAGAACAAGAATGATGGTTATGTTTTTGTTGTCGTCGGCGGTCACCGCCGGCCGGGAGTCTTCAAGGAGCCAGCCATGTCTGCAGGGGCCACAGCGACCCTTGGCGCACCGGAGAGCGCGCGGCGCGGGGGGCCGGAGGGCCTGACCGCCTACGGGCAGCGGGTCTTCGGATATCTGCCCCGCAGCGACCAGCGCCGCTGGGCGGACGCCTATCTCAGGGGACTGCTCGCCACGCCCGGGCGCAAGAGCGTACGGCGGATGGCCCGGACGCTGGACCTGCCCGACAGCGCTCCGCAGGCACTCCAGCAGTTCATCAGTGCCAGCCCCTGGCAGTGGACGCCCGCGCGGGTGGAGCTGGCCCGGATCGCCGCCGAACTGCTGACCGACGCCGTCTGGACGGCCAAGCCGGTGCTGCTGCGCAAGCGGGGAAGCCACTCGGTGGGGGTGCGCGAGGGCATCGTCCCGGGCACCGGCCGGCGGGTGAACTGCCAGGTCGGCATCGGGCTGTTCCTCACCGGAGCCAGGCACAGCATCCCGGTCGGCTGGCGTCTCCTCCTCGACGACGCCTGGTGCGAGGACTCCGTGCGCCGTCGCCGCGTGCGGATTCCGGACACGGTGACGCCCCGGCCCGCCTGGGCCCTCGTGCTGGAGATGGTGGAGCAGTTCGCCGCCGCGGGGGTGGCCGAGTCCGCGCCCGTGGTGCTCGGCCGTGACTTCGCCCCGGGCGTCCGCCAGGTCGTCTCGCAACTCGCCCGCCAGCGGCGTGACTTCGTTGTGGAGGTGCCGTCCGGGCAGCCGCTCACTCCGGCGTCCCCACGCGGGGACATCCCCTCCCCGGCCACCGCGCCCCGCGGCGACGCGGCGGCCCTGGTCGCGGCGCACTGCCGGCGGACGAGCTCCGCGCCGCCCGGGCGGGCGCAGATGTTCTCGGCCGCGGTACGCCTCCTCCCGCCCGGCCCCCCGGCACCGGCCGTGCACCAGCTCCACCGGCTCGTGGCGGAGGTCGCCGCCGTGCCGAAAGGGCCCCCCCGGTTCTGGATCACCTCGCTGCGCGACGCCCCGCCCACCACCGTGCGCGGCCTGGCCCATCGCATCGTCCTGACCGATGCCGTGGTCCGGGACGTGCAGACCGGGCTGGGTCTCCTGGACTTCGAGGGCCGTTCCTTCCCCGGCTGGCACCACCACATGACGCTGGCCTCCGCCGCCTACCTCTATCGCCGGCTGCGGGGCACCAGCACCCCGTAGAGGTGGCCCGTCGCCGAGCGGGACCCCGCGCAGCCGAGGCGCCACTCGGCCCGACACCGTGGCGCCCTGACGTCGATCCCCCCGGGGGCCTCAGCCCCCGGGCCACAGTGAGGAAGCCCATGATTGACCACTACCCGGCCGCTGTCCGTACCGGTCACGCCCTGCCGGCTCAGGCCCCAGCTCCTTCCGCTTCCCGTGACCTCATCCTCGCCGAGCTGTCCTCCAGGGTCCTGGCCTCGCTGCCCCGCATCGACCAGCGCCGCAAGGGCCTCCAGTATCTGGACGGTCTGCTGACCGTTCAGGGGCGCAAGTCGATCCGCAACATCGCCAAGCTGCTCGGAACCCAGGCTTCCGAGCAGAACCTGCACCACTTCATCTGCGACTCCACCTGGGACTGGGTGCCCATACGCCGGGCCCTGGCCGAAGCCGTGGACGATGCCCTGCCGACCCGGGCCTGGGTGGTGAGACCCATGACCATCCCCAAGGCCGGTCAGAACTCCGTGGGGGTGGGCCAGCACTTCTCGCCGGCGCTCGGCCAGACCCTGAACGCACAGCGGGCCGTCGGAGTCTGGGCCGCGTCGGAATCCGCGAGCGTACCGGTCAACTGGCGCCTGCACCTCCCGTCCTCGTGGCACACCGACGACGCCCGGCGCAGTCAGGCGGCGGTCCCGCAGGGGGCGAGCACGGAGAGCCTGCACGGCTGCGCGGTCGAGGCGTCCCGGGAGACCCAGCTGGGCTGGGGGCTGCCGGTGCGGCCCGTCGTCTTCGACCTGGACGAGGCACCCGAGCCGCTCCTGGAGACCCTCGCCACCAGCCACGCGCCGCTCATGGCGAGGGTGGGCGAGGACACCCTGCTCACCGTGACCGACCGGGTCATGGGCGGGCGGGAGCAGAGCACGCTCCCCGCGCACCGGATCATGGCCATGGCCGGCAACATGCGGCGTCCGGTCCCGGGCAGGCGCCCGCTGCCGGGCATGGTGAAGAGCATGCCCCTCGCCGCCGCCGTCCGCGTCGAACTCCCCGCGTACCCGCGGGGTTCGGAGCACCGGCAGCTGGTGCTCCTGGGCATGGGCGACTACGACCGTCGCTGGCCGGCCGAACTCTGGCTGTCCAACCTCACCACGGTCCCCATGGAGTATCTGGCCAGGCTGCGGCAGCTCACGGCCCGGGCGGCCCGGGACGCCGCGGTGGTGGCCGACCGGGTGGGCATCCGGGACTTCACCGGGCGCTCCTTCACCGGCTGGCACCGGCACGTCACGCTCGCCTCGGCGGCCCACGCCGTCACCATGCTGGGCGACCCCGCCCGACATCTTCCGCACCTGGTCGGCTAGTTATCGAGATCCGGCTTGGGCGCCCACCCGCGTCCCCATAAGTTGGAGCGGCAGCCGAGGAACGGCCCGGCCCCGCCGCCGGTCTCCCCCCCTCCGGCGCACGGCACGCCGGACCCCACAGCGAGGACCGGCCCAGCACAGGGGATCCAGGGGACCACCCCGAAGCCGCTCCCCCCACACACACGCCTGCTCATGCGCTTACGCACGCCCGCACGCCTGCACGCCCGCACCCGCACGCTCTCACGTCTCGACCGAGCTGCCCCGAGCAGCGCCTCCCGACCAGCCCCGCGGTCCTCCCGGACCGCCGAACTCCGTAGGGACGACCCCATGCAGTCACCACCGCAGACCGCACCGGATCAGCCGGCACGACGCACCGAGGACCGGAGCGCACAGGACTGGAGCCCGCTCGACGAGCTGGCCGTCGACACCGCCCGCGCCCTGGCCATGGACGCCGTGCAGCACGCCGGGCACGGGCACCCCGGAACCGCGATGAGCCTCGCCCCGGCCGCGTACGTCCTCTTCCAGAAGGTCATGCGCCACGACCCCGCCGACCCCGGCTGGGAGGGGCGGGACCGCTTCGTCCTCTCGGCCGGACACGCCAGCCTGCTGCTGTACGTCCAGCTGATGCTGGCGGGCTACCCGCTGACCCTCGACGACCTCAAGGCCTTCCGCCGGCACGGCAGCCTCACCCCCGGCCACCCCGAGCACGGGCACACCCCCGGGGTGGAGACCACCACCGGACCGCTGGGGCAGGGCATCGCCAATGCGGTGGGCATGGCCATGGCCGCCCGCTACGAGCGGGGGCTCTACGACCCCGAGGCCGCCACCGGCACCTCCCCCTTCGACCACACGGTCTGGGTCATCGCGGGCGACGGTGACCTCCAGGAGGGCGTGTGCGCCGAGGCCTCGTCGCTGGCCGGACACCAGAAGCTGGGCAATCTCGTCGTGCTCTACGACGACAACCACATCTCGATCGAGGGGGACACCAGCACCGCGTTCTCCGAGGACGTCCTGCAGCGGTACGCCTCCTACGGCTGGCACGTGCGGCGGGTGGAGCCGAAGCCCGACGGCGACCTCGACCCCCGCGCCCTGCGCGAGGCGTTCCTCGCCGCCAAGGAGGTACGCGACCGGCCCACCCTGATCGCCGCGCGCTCGGTCATCGCCTGGCCCGCCCCCCATGCCAAGGGCACCGCCGCCGCGCACGGCGCCGCGTTGGGCCCGGCGGAGGTCGCGGCCGCCAAGGAGATCCTCGGCCTCGACCCGGCCCGCTCCTTCCACGTACCGGACGAGGTGCTCACGCACACCCGGGCGGCCCTCGGCCGCGGCCGCGACGCCCACACCGCCTGGGCCGGGAGGCTGGCGCGGTGGCGGGACGCCCATCCCCGCCGGGCCGCGGAACACCAACGGATCACCCAGGGGCAGCCGCCGACCGGGTGGGAGAACAAGCTCCCCGTCTTCGAACCCGGCACCTCGATGGCCACCCGCAAGGCCTCGGGCACCGTACTCGCCGCGCTGGGGCCGCTGCTGCCCGAGCTGTGGGGCGGCTCCGCCGACCTGGCCGGGTCCAACAACACCACCATCGACAGCGCCTCCTCCTTCCTGCCCCTGGGCAACGCCCTCCCACAGGCCGACCCGTACGGGCGCACCGTGCACTTCGGCATCCGGGAACACGCCATGGGTTCCGTGATGAACGGGGTGGCGCTGCACGGCGCGACCCGCGTCTACGGCGGCACCTTCCTGGTCTTCTCCGACTACATGCGCCCCGCCGTACGGCTCGCCGCGCTGATGCGGCTCCCGGTCACCTATGTGTGGACCCACGACTCGATCGGACTCGGCGAGGACGGCCCCACCCACCAGCCGGTCGAACAGCTGGCCTCCCTGCGGGCCATCCCCGGACTGAACGTCGTACGCCCCGCCGACGCCAACGAGACGGCGGCGGCCTGGGCGGAGATCGTGCGCCGGCACAGCGCCGCCCCCGCCCCGCACGGGATCGTGCTGTCCCGGCAGAACCTGCCCGTCTACCCGCCCAACGAGCTGGTCCCGCGCGGTGGTTACGTCTTCCGCGAGGCCGAGGGCGGGGTTCCGCAGGCGCTGCTCGTGGCCACCGGTTCGGAGGTGTCCCTGGCGGTCGCCGCCCAGGAGCTGCTGGAGCGGCGCGGCATCGCGGCCCGGGTGGTGTCGATGCCCTGCCTGGAATGGTTCATGGAGCAGGACCGCTGCTACCGGGACCTGGTGCTGCCTCCCGGCGTACGCGTACGGGTGACGGTCGAAGCCGGCGTGGGCCTCGGCTGGGACCGCATCGCGGGCGAGGCGGGGCGCGTGATGTCCCTGGAACGGTTCGGGGCCTCGGCCGACGGTGCGCTGCTCTTCCGCGAGTTCGGCTTCACCCCCGAGGCGATCGCCGCCGAGGTGGAGACCGCCATGGAGAAGGCGGCCCGCCGATGACGCCGCAGGCATCCCGGCTGCGCCCGCTGACCGCGCGCGTCCCCGGCTCCAAGAGCATCACCACCAGGGCCCTGCTGCTGGCCGCCGCCGCGAAGGGCACCAGCACCCTGTGGGCCCCGCTGGTCAGCCATGACACCCTCGCCTTCAGGGAGGCTCTGGGGAACCTCGGAGTACGCGTCGAGAACAGCCCCGGCGACCAGTTCTGGGACGTCACCGGCAACGGCCGCGGCCCCGTCGGCACGGGCGAGGTGTGGTGCGCGGACGCCGGTACGGCGGCGCGCTTCCTGCCCCCGTTCAGCGCGGCGGGCGAGGGCACCTTCACCTTCGACGGCTCCGAACAGCTCCGGGCCCGCCCGTTGACTCCGCTGATGAAGGCCATGACCGCGCTCGGCGCCGAGCTGGAGACCCCGGTCCCGGGCCGCTTCCCGCTGACCGTTCGGGCCACCGGGCTGGAGGGCGGCGAGCTGCGGGTGGACTCCTCCATGAGCAGCCAGTTCCTCAGCGGCCTGCTCATGAGCGCCCCCCTGATGCGGCGTCCGGTCCGGGCCGATCTGAGCGGTTCCGTCAGCCGCCCCTACCTGGACATGACGCTGTCCCTGATGCGGCGCTTCGGCGCGGACGTCCAGGAGTCCGGCACCGGTGTGGTCGAGGTGCGGCCGGGCGCTTACCGGCCGGCCGCCCTCGTCATCGAACCCGACGCCTCCACCGCCTCGTACGTCTTCGCCGCGGCCGCGGCGACCGGGCACCGGGTGACCGTCCCAGGCCTGTGCGGGCGCAGCCTCCAGGGCGACCTGCGGTTCGTGGACACCCTGCGGCAGCTGGGCGCCCAGGTGGAGGTGTCGGACCGGGACGTCACCGTGACGGGCACCGGACGGCTGCGCGGCGGCCGCACCCTCGACATGGGGGACATCTCCGACACCTTCATGACCCTCGCCGCCATCGCTCCGCTCGCCGACGCGCCCCTGACCATCGGCGGGGTGCGGCACGCGCGGTACAAGGAGTCGGACCGCATAGCGGCGGTGACGCAGAACCTGCGCGCGTGCGGCGTCCGGGTGGACGAGACGGAGGACTCGGTCACCGTCCACCCAGGCCCGCTGCGCCCGGCCCGCATCGCCTGCCACCGCGACCACCGGATCGCCATGGCGTTCTCGGTCCTGGGGATGGCCGCACGGGTTCCGCTGGCCCTCGACGACCCGTCCTGTGTGAAGAAGACCTTCCCAGGGTTCCACCGGGAGATGGCCCGGCTCTTCCCGTCCTACGAAGTACCGGATCACCGCTGATGACCGCCTACGCGCGCAAGAGGAAAGCAGGGAGAGGATGAGCAGGTTGCGCTGGCTGACCGCGGGGGAGTCGCACGGCCCCGCACTCGTCGCGACGCTGGAGGGACTCCCCGCGGGGGTGCCGATCACCACGGGGATGGTGAGGGAGGAGCTGACGCGGCGGCGCCTGGGGTACGGGCGCGGCGCGCGGATGAAGTTCGAGCAGGACGAGGTGACCTTCCTCGGCGGCGTTCGGCACGGGCGCACGCTGGGCTCCCCGGTCGCGGTCATGGTGGGCAACACCGAGTGGCCCCGGTGGGAGCAGGTGATGGCGGCCGACCCGGTCGACCCCGCCGAGCTGGCGGGCCTGGCCCGAAACGCTCCGCTGACCCGTCCGCGTCCGGGCCACGCCGATCTGGCCGGGATGCAGAAGTACGGCTTCGACGAGGCGCGCCCCGTACTGGAGCGCGCCAGCGCCCGGGAGACCGCCGCCCGGGTCGCTCTCGGCGCGGTGGCCCGCTCGTATCTGAAGGAGACGGCCGGGATCGAGATCGTCAGCCATGTCGTGGAACTGGGCGCCGCGCGGGCCCCGTACGGGGACGTGCCCGGACCCGGCGACGTGGAGCGGCTCGACGCGGACCCGGTGCGCTGCCTGGACGCGGACGCGAGCAGGGCGATGGTCGCGGAGATCGACCAGGCCCACCAGGACGGCGACACCCTGGGCGGAGTCGTCGAGGTCGTCGCCCACGGGGTGCCGGTCGGCCTCGGCTCGCACGTGCACTGGGACCGCAGGCTGGACGCGCGGCTGGCCGCCGCGCTGATGGGCATCCAGGCGATCAAGGGAGTCGAGGTGGGCGACGGCTTCGGGCTGGCGCGGGTGCCCGGTTCGCTGGCCCACGACGCGATCGTGCCCACCGCCGACGGCATCCGGCGCACCTCCGGCCGCTCCGGCGGCACCGAGGGCGGCCTGACCACCGGTGAACTCCTGCGCGTACGGGCCGCGATGAAGCCGATCGCGACGGTTCCGCACGCCCTGGCCACCGTGGACGTCAGCACCGGCGAGGCGGCCGTCGCGCACCACCAGCGCTCGGACGTCTGCGCGGTGCCGGCCGCCGGGATCGTGGCGGAGGCGATGGTGGCCCTGGTCCTGGCCGACGCGGTGGCGGAGAAGTTCGGCGGCGACAGCGTGGCCGAGACCCGTCGTAACGTCTCCGGCTTCCTCGCCCACCTGGAGATCGCATGACCTCCCCGCTGGCCGTGCTCGTCGGCCCGCCCGGCGTGGGCAAGTCCTCGGTCGCACGGATCCTCGCGGCGCGTACGGGCACGGCGGCCCGCGACACCGACCGGGACATCGAGCGGCTGACCGGCCGGACCGTCAGCCAGATCTTCGCCGAACGGGGCGAGCCGCACTTCCGCGCCATCGAGCACGAGGCCGTCCGCGCGGCACTGCACCAGCACTCCGGGGTGCTCGCCCTGGGCGGCGGGGCCGTCGTGCACGCCGGGACGCGCGCGGCGCTGCGCGGGCTGCCGGTGGTCTTCCTGGACGCCACGCTCGCGGACGTCCGGGAACGCCTGGGGGCGGACGACTCCCGTCCGCTGCTGCGGGACGACTTCGCCGGCCGGTGGCTCACCCTGATGTCACGGCGGCGCCCGCTGTACCTGTCCGTGGCGCGGACCGTGGTGTCCACCCACGGGCGCACCGCGGCGCAGGTCGCCTCAGCGGTGCGGTCCGAGCTGACCGGCGCGTCGGCGGGGGCCCCGGCATGACCGCCGTCCGCATCCCCGTCGCCGGGAGCGCCGGGAGCGAACCGTACGAGGTCGTCGTCGGGCGGCGGCTCACCGGCGAGCTGGTCCGGCTGGCCGGGTCCGCGCACCGGGTCGCCGTGATCCACCCGGCGGCGCTGGCCGCGAGGGGCGAGGCCGTCACCGCGGCTCTCACGGCCCGGGGGTTCGAGGTGGTCGCCGTCGAGGTGCCGAACGCGGAGGAGGCCAAGACCGCCGAGGTCGCCGCCCACTGCTGGCGGGCCCTCGGGCGGGCCGGGTTCACCCGCAGTGACGTGATCGTCGGCCTCGGCGGCGGCGCCACCACCGACCTGGCGGGCTTCGTCGCGGCCTGCTGGCTGCGCGGGGTGCGCTGGATCGCGGTGCCCACCACCGTCCTCGGCATGGTGGACGCGGCGGTCGGCGGCAAGACGGGTGTCAACACCGCCGAGGGCAAGAACCTCGTCGGCGCCTTCCACCCGCCCGCCGGAGTGCTGTGCGACCTGGCCGCACTGGAGACCCTGGACGTGCGCGACCACGTCTGCGGCCTCGCCGAGATCATCAAGGCGGGCTTCATCGCCGACCCGGCCATCCTCGCCCTGATCGAGGCGGACCCGGCGGCCGCCCGCACCCCCACGGGGAAGCACACCGCGGAGCTGATCGAGCGGGCGATCCGGGTCAAGGCGGACGTCGTGTCGGAGGACCTCAAGGAGTCCGGCCGGCGCGAGATCCTCAACTACGGGCACACCCTGGCCCACGCCATCGAACGGAACGAGGGCTACCGCCTCCGGCACGGCGAGGCCGTCTCCGTCGGCCTGGTCTTCGCCGCCGGCCTCGGCCGCGCGACGGGACGCCTGGACGATGCCACCGCCCGGCGGCACCGCACGGTCCTGCGGTCGGTGGGCCTGCCGGTGACCTACCGCGCCGACCAGTGGCCCCGGCTCCTGGCCACCATGCGGCTCGACAAGAAGGCGCGCGGCGACCTCCTGCGGTTCGTCGTCCTCGACGGCCTGGCCGCACCGGCCGTACTGGAGGGCCCCGACCCGGCCCTCCTGCACAGCGTCTACACCGAGGGCTGCGCCTCCACGGGCGCCGCCGTGGAATCCTCCACCGCCTCCTCCGCACGGAAGGCAGCGCCATGACGACGCGCCCACGCCCGGAACGTACCGGGCTCCCGGCCGATCGCTTCCCGTACCCCGTGGTCCACCGCGCTCTTGGCCCCCCGGGCCTGCCGGTCCGCGCTTTCGAGGAGCGCCGCCGCAAGGGCGTCGGGGTAGCGGGCGCGCCATCCGGCCAGGGCCTGCGCCTCGGTCAGCTCCTCGTGGCGTACCGGACGGCCGAGCACCTCCCCGAGCTGCGCGGCCTGCTGCCGGGCCGAGAGGGGGGCCGGACCGGTCAGCGCGTACGCCCGTCCCGCGCACTGGGGGGAGGTCAGGGCGCGGGCCGCCGCCTCGGCCACGTCCCGGGGGTCGACGCAGGAGTTCGCCGAGGAGCCGTGCAGCGTGCGCACGACGCCTTCCTCGCGCACGGACCGCGTCCAGTCCAGGCAGTTGGACATGAAGGCGCGGGGGCGCAGCAGCGTCCAGGACAGCCCGGACGCCCGGGCGCGCTCCTCGCACGCCCGCTGCCACCGGGTGATCGCGTCCTGTGCCCGGGGGTCGGTGACCGCGAGGGCCGAGACCTTCACGACGTGCCGGACCCCGGCCCGGCGTGCGGCGGTGAGGAGGTGCTCGTCGTGGGTGTCCCGCAGGGGGTCGAACGTCACCGCCAGGAGCGCGTCCGCCCCGGCCAGCGCCCGGGTCAGGGAGGAGGTGTCGTCCAGATCCGCCTCGACGGCCAGGCCGCTTGCCGGTAGGCGGCCCGCCGCCCGTGCCGGGGAGCGGGTCAGGCAACGCAGGTCGTACCGCGGGGCGAGGAGGCGCGCCACCTGCCCCCCCACCGTTCCCGTCGCCCCCGTCAGCGCTATGCGCAAAGCCTTCTCCTCTCCACGGCCTCATGACTATCACCGGATCTGGCCCGGAAGCGGTGTCTATGCCAAGATAATAATGAGCACTATGTTTCTTGTCGGGCGGTCGTTCCCCTCGTCGCTCCGCGACCCGGCCGCACCCACTCTGGAGGAAGTACGTTGACCACACACAGCACAACACCACGCCGGGCCTGGTTCGGCTTCACCCTGGTCCTCAGCCTCGTCGGGCTGGTGGCGATGGACAACTCGGTGCTCTACCTCGCGATGCCGAGCATCAACGACGCGATCTCGCCCAGCGCGAGCCAGGCCCTGTGGATCGTCGACATCTACGGTTTCGTGGTGGCCTCGCTGCTCATCGCGTTCGGCAACCTCGGTGACCGGCACGGCCGGCTCAAGTTCCTGCTCGGCGGCGCGATGCTCTTCGGCATCGGTTCGGCGGGCGCCACGTTCGCCACCAGCCCGGAGCTCCTCATCGCCTCGCGCGGGCTGATGGGACTCGGCGGCGCGACACTGCTCCCCTCCGGTCTGGCGATCGTCAGCAACCTCTTCCCCGACGTCAGGCAGCGGGCCCGGGCGATCGGCATCTTCGCGGCCACCTTCGCGGCGGGCTTCGCGGTCGGCCCGGTCGCGGGCGGTCTGCTCCTCGACCGCTTCTGGTGGGGTTCGGTGTTCCTGATCAACCTCCCGGTCGTGGTGGTCTTCCTGGCCTTCGCCCCGAAGCTCCTGAAGGAGGTCCGGGAGGCCCGGCCCGGCCGGGTTGACGCGCTGAGCGTGGTGCAGTCGGCGTCCGGCATCCTGCTCGCCGTCTACTCCGTCAAGGCCGCCGCGGCGGAGGGGTTCTCGGCCGAGCAGCTGGCCATCGGCGCGCTGGGCCTCGCCATCCTGGTGTGGTTCGTACGCCGGCAGTTCACGCTGGAGGAGCCGCTGCTCGACCTCGGCCTCTTCCGTGACCGGGTCTTCACCGTCGCCGTGCTGACCGGGCTCCTCTCCCTGGTGGCCTGGGCCGCGGCCGGATACCTCAGCGGTGTCTACCTGCAGTCGGTGCTCGGCTTCACCGTGCTCACCGCGGCGTTCCTCGCCCTGCCCGGCGCGGCGGTGCTCACCGTCGCCTGCATCGGCACGGCGGGCGTGGTCGACCGGATCGGCAAGCGGGCCGCGCTGATCGCCTCGCACTTCTTCATCGGCACCGGACTCCTGCTTCTGATGTTCACCGGCACCACCGCCGGTGCGGCGCTGTACATCGCCTCCACCGTCATCGCGGGCGTCGGCTACGGGTTCTCCTTCAGCCTGGTCGCGGAGACCGCCGTCGCGGCGGTGCCCGCGGAGCGGGCCGGTTCCGCCGGGGCCATCGCGGAGATGAGCAACGAGCTGGGCGGCGCGCTCGGCATCTCCCTGCTCGGCTCGCTCGCCGCGTTCTTCTTCCGCTTCCTCGGCCCCGGCACGGCGGGCACGCTCGACACCACCCTGTCCACACCCGGCTTGTCCGACGAGACGGCCGCGCAGGCCAAGGACGCCTTCGTCACCGGCCTGCACGCGGCGATCGGCGTCGCGGCCGCCCTCACGCTCGCGCTCGGCGTCCTCGCGATCCGCTGGCTGCCGCGCGAGAAGCGGGACACGACGACGCAGGCTCCGGACCGGCAGGAGCAGGCCGTGTCCTGAGCGCACGGAACCCGCGTGTTCCGAGCACGCACAACCGCCCCGCTCCTTCCGTACGGACGCCCCCGGCCCCTTCGCGGGCGTCCCCCGGAAGGAGCGGGGCGGTTTCAGCGCTGGTCGGCCCGTACGAGGGCCGACTCCGGCTCGTCACCCCGTCCGCTCTGCTGGTTCAGCACACGCAACGCGTCCGCGGAGGTCGCGTCGTTGGGGGTGTAGATCTCGACGCGGTGGTCGGGGCTGTCGGGCTGGAGCCACACCTGGTAGTCGACGCTCACCGCCCCGACGGTGGGGTGCTGCAGAAGCATGGCCCCCGTCGTGCAGTCGGAGACGTCACCCGTCGCCCACATCGCGCCGAAGTCCGCGCTGCTCATGGCGAGTTCGCCGATCAGCCCGGCGAGCCGGGCGTCCGTGGGATAGCGGCCCGCGGTGAGACGCAGATAGGCGACGTGGACCTTGGCGAGATCCGGCCAGTTGCGGTACATGTCGCGAGTGTGGGGGTCGAGGAAGAACATCCTGGGGATCGACGGACGCCCCTGCGCGTTCTGTGGCGCCTCGAAGGGGATGTGCTCGGCGACCAGCGCGTGCCCGGTGCGGTTCCACGCGAGGACGTCGCCGCGCCGGCCGAGCACCACCGCGGGCGTGGCATCGCCCAGTGACTCCAGGAGGGTCAGTACCCGCGGGTGGGGCTCCTCGGCGGGCGGATCACCCAGACCGGGCTTCACCGACTGCCGGGCGAGGTTGTGCAGATGGACGGTCTCCACCTGGTCGAGCCGGAGCACCCGGGCGAGCGCGTCGAGCACCTGCTCGGAGGCGGTCTCCGCCTGCCCCTGCTCCAGACGCGTGTAGTACCCCGCGCTCACCCCCGCGAGCTGGGCGAGCTCTTCCCTTCTGAGGCCGGGAACCCGGCGGGAGGTGCCGTAGGTCAGCAGACCGATCTCCGCCGGCGTGACCCGGTCACGGCGGCTCTTCAGGAACGTTCCGAGGCTCTCCATGTACACGAGCGTAGGGCGCTCTCCCGCTCCGTGGGTGTACCTGTCGGGTGTACCCACACCATGGGGATGGCTGTCGGCCACGCCGTGCTGGAGTGTCGGCACCATGACTCGACAGCATGCGGACAACGCACCCGGACTGCGGGCCTGGCTCGGCCTCGCGGTGGTCCTCGGACCGGTCCTTCTCGTCTCCATGGACGGATCGATCCTGTTCCTGGCGATGCCCCGGATCAGCCAGGCCCTCTCGCCCACCGCCGACCAGGCGCTGTGGATTCTGGACATCTACGGCTTCGCCGTCGGCTCCCTGCTCGTCGCCTTCGGCAGCATCGGCGACCGCTACGGCCGGCTGAAGCTCCTGATGATCGGCGCGACCGTGTTCGGACTCGGCTCAGCCGGGGCCGCGTTCGCACCGACCCCCGAACTCCTCATCGCCTGCCGGGCGGTCATGGGCGTGGCCGGTGCGACCCTGCTGCCCTCGGCGCTGGCCGTACTGAGCGAGCTGTTCCCCGACCCCCGGCGCCGGGCCCAGGCCATCGGCATCTTCGCCGCGGCCTTCGCGGCCGGGTTCGCCATCGGCCCGGTCGTCGGCGGCGCCCTCCTCGGCCACTTCTGGTGGGGCTCGGTCTTCCTCGTCAACCTCCCCGTCATCCTCGTGTTCCTGGTGTTCGCGCCGGTCCTCCTCCGCGAGGTCCGGTCGGGCGGGACGGGCCGCGTCGACCCGCTCAGCGTCGTGACCTCCGCCGGGGGCCTGCTGCTCACGATCTACGGGATCAAGCACCTGGCCGCCGACGGGATCTCGGCCTTCCCGATCATCACGGTGATCGTCGGTATCGCCGTACTGACCTTCTTCGGCCTGCGCCAACGACACCTCGACAACCCGCTGATCGACTTCTCCCTCTTCCGCGACCGCGTCTTCACGATCGCCATCATCACGGGCCTGCTGCCCCTGGCCGCATGGTCGGCAGCGGCGTACCTGTCCGGCATCTACCTCCAGTCCGTACTGAACCTGAGCGTCCTGCACGCGGCGCTTCTGGCCCTCCCGGGCGCGGCGGCCCTCACCCTCTCCTGCATCGTCACACCGGCCGTCGTCGAGCGCATCGGCAAGCGGGCCGCGCTCCTCATCTGCCACTTCTCCATCGCGGCCGGCCTGTTGATGCTGCTGCCCACCACGGTCACCGGGGGTATCGGCTGGTACATCGCCTCGACCGTGATCGCGGGACTCGGATACGGCATCTCCTTCGCCGTCGTCGCGGACACCGCGGTCGGCGCGGTCCCCGCGGAGCGGGCGGGTTCGGCCGGCGCGATCGCCGAGACCAGCAACGAGATCGGCAACGCCCTCGGCATCGCGATCCTCGGCTCCCTCGCCGCGCTGCTCTTCCGCCTCCAGGGCCCGGACCTCGCGCCCACCCTCGACGAGACCCTCCAGCTGCCCTCCCTGCTCCCGTCCGCCATCCAGGACGCGAAGTCCGCGTTCGTCACCGGCCTGCACGTCGTCGTGGTCGTCGCGAGCCTCCTGCACGCCGCCCTCGGAACGGCCGCCCTGCGCTGGCTCCCCAAGCCGGCGCCGGAGGAGCAGACCGCCGCAGTGCACGAGGAGCCCGCGGAGGAGCGCATCGCGAGCAAGCAGTAGCGGGAGGTACCGGTCCACGGGTGGAAGGGTCCTGGCTGGGATGACCCGTCTGCGCTCCGCCCGTGGCTCCGACAGAGAGACTTTCTCGCCGGCGTCTGAAAATCTGCACTGGCCGAGGTAGACATTGAGGTGCGGGGTGGCTATGGTTTCTCTCGTAAGCAAGAAGGACAGCAGGGCCTGGCAGAGATGAACTGCCGGGCAGCAGAAATCGGCAGTTGCAGTGCGCAGGTCGGTGCGGTGGTGGAGTTCCGGAGCCAGGGTTCTTGCAGGATGGCGACGGGGCTGGCGACCGGACCGGGTGGCCCGCAGTTTTCAGGGGCTGCCGTGAGCAGAACCGCAGGACGCAAGTGCAGTCCGCAGTACCAGTGGTCCCTCGGTAAATGGCGTCAGGCTGCGGCGCGCGTACCGGGAAGTTCGGCAGTGGGGTTCTGAGCCGGAGAAGATGCAGGATGGGCGACGGGGCTGGCTGCCGAAGTGGCGCTGTGAGAGGCCACCAGGAGTACGGAAGTGGTTTGTCCAGAGGGAAAGAACGGAGGGGTTGAGCGCCATCAGGATCGCCCGGGCGGAAGTGTCGGGCCCGGGTACCGCAGGACATCGTGAGTGAGGTGGTCTCCGGTCAAGCAACCGCGATCCCCGCAACCCCGGGCCTTTTCCCGGCCGGTATGCGGAAACACAGAGCCGGCGCAGCCGATCAAGGCCGGCTGATGGTGTAGCAGTTCCTTCGGGGCCCTGGTGCCAATGGCACCAGGGCCCCTCCGACGCGTGTTGCACAGGAAGGTACAGATGACAGCAGACGACTCGTTCGGCCGTCTCGACGACGACGACTACCCCGCCTACACCATGGGCCGGGCGGCAGAGATGCTCAACACCACACAAGGGTTCCTCCGCGCCATCGGCGAAGCCCGCCTCATCACGCCCCTGCGCTCCGCGGGCGGCCATCGCCGCTACTCCCGTTACCAGCTCCGCATCGCCGCCCGCGCCCGCGAACTCGTCGACGGCGGTACCCCGATCGAGGCCGCCTGTCGCATCGTCATCCTCGAGGACCAACTCGAGGAGGCCCAGCGCATCAACGCCGAACATCACCGAGATGCCAAGCCGCCCGGCATGCCGACCTCCGACTGAGGCGCTGCGCGTGTGGTGGAAGACCGGCAGGTGCCGGACTCACCTGCCGGAAGTGCGCTTGAGGTCCGTCACCCCTGTGGTTGTCACGGGTCGATATCTATGGCCACGGCGTGAGGATTCAATGTGTCGCGCCGGGAGTGTTTTTACCGCAACGAAGCGACTGGAATTTTTCACCGTACGCCGACCATTACGGCATGCTACTGTCGATCTCGGTTGCAGTTGTGGTTCCCAAAACTAAAAGCTTCTGGATGGGTATTTCCGACCAGTGGAAGCTTCATTGTTTTTCCGGTTTTCCTCCGGGCGGGGCATCATCGCGGCGACGCGGCATCCGTGCATCACGGATCCCGACGTACCTGCCCCGAAGGAGATATGGCATGGCATCAGGCACTGTGAAGTGGTTCAACTCAGCCAAGGGTTTCGGCTTCATCGAGCAGGACGGTGGCGGCGCTGACGTGTTCGCCCACTTCTCGAACATAGCCGCCCAGGGCTTCCGTGAGCTGCTCGAAGGCCAGAAGGTCACCTTCGACATCGCACCGGGCCAGAAGGGCCCGACGGCCGAGAACATCGTTCCCGCCTGACGCTGACGCGCACTTCGTAGCTGGGGCCCGCATCCTTCGGGGGTGCGGGCCCCAGCTCCGGGCGTTCTCCCGGAGTGCGCCACCTGCGGTGAAACCTTCGCCCGCAGAGTAGCTGCCCACTCCCGCGGAGTCCCACCCGTCGGCGGGCTGGATTCCCCGCCATATGGCGTCACTCATTCCCTGGCCTGCATCCCGCTCCGGGATAAACCGCAGGTCTCATTTGATTTTGCATTTCGCTCGGCCCGTTCTTGTGATTCCTAGCGCTGTTCTTCCGCTGCGGGAATTCCTTGATACGTGCCGTATCGAGGAAGGTTCTGAATGAACCCCACACGTACGAACAACCGCTCTTCCCGCGCACGCAGCCGTACCGCCGACTCCGGTCGTGGCGGAAGCCGCTTCGACTCGACCACCCCGACCCGTTCCGCTGCCCCGGCCCGTTCCGGCGGTTCGGGCCGTGTGGGCGGCCAGGGGCGGCGGCCCGCCGCGGTCCAGGGCGAGTTCGCCCTGCCGGTCACGGTCACTGCCGCGCTTCCCGCGGTCGAGGCGTTCGCCGACCTCGACATGCCGGGGCAGCTGCTGGCGGCGCTGACCGCGCAGGGTGTTAGCGTTCCGTTCCCGATCCAGGGGGCGACCCTGCCCAACACCCTTGCGGGCCGCGACGCCCTGGGGCGTGGGCGCACCGGCTCCGGCAAGACCCTGGCCTTCGGCCTGGCTCTGCTGGCCCGTACCGCCGGTCAGCGTGCCGAGCCCCGCCAGCCGCTGGCCCTGGTCCTGGTGCCGACGCGTGAGCTGGCCCAGCAGGTGACCGACGCGCTCACCCCGTACGCACGCTCGGTCAAGCTCCGGCTTGCCACTGTCGTCGGCGGGATGTCGATCGGCAGGCAGGCCAACGCGCTGCGCGGTGGCGCCGAGGTCGTCGTGGCGACGCCGGGCCGGCTGAAGGACCTCATCGACCGGGGTGACTGCCGGCTTGACCAGGTCGCGATCACCGTGCTGGACGAGGCCGACCAGATGGCCGACATGGGTTTCATGCCCCAGGTCACCGAGCTTTTGGACCAGGTACGCCCCGAAGGGCAGCGGATGCTGTTCTCCGCCACCCTGGACCGCAACGTCGACCGCCTGGTCCGCCGCTATCTCAGCGACCCGGTCGTCCACTCCGTCGACCCCTCCGCCGGTGCGGTCACGACGATGGAGCACCACGTACTGCACGTCCACGGCACCGACAAGCACCGCACGACGACGGAGATCGCGGCGCGCGAAGGCCGGGTCATCATGTTCCTGGACACCAAGCGGGCCGTGGACAAGCTCACCGACCACCTGCTGGCCAACGGTGTGAGGGCAGCCGCCCTGCACGGCGGGAAGGCGCAGTCGCAGCGCACCCGGACCCTGACCCAGTTCAAGACCGGGCACGTCACCGTGCTCGTGGCCACGAACGTCGCCGCCCGCGGCATCCACGTCGACAACCTCGACCTCGTCGTCAACGTCGACCCGCCGACCGACCACAAGGACTACCTCCACCGCGGCGGCCGAACGGCGCGGGCAGGGGAATCCGGCAGCGTCGTCACCCTGGTCACCCCCAACCAGCGCCGTGACATGACCCGCCTCATGACCGCCGCAGGCATCGTGCCCCAGACCACCCAGGTCCGCTCCGGCGAGGAGGCACTCGGCCGCATCACCGGCGCCCAGACCCCTTCAGGCGTTCCCGTGACGATCTCCGCGCCGGTGGTCGAGCGGCGTCAGCGCAGCTCGTCCTCACGAGGCCGGCGCAGCCCCGCCTCCGCGGCCCGGCGCGTGACCGCACACCAGTCCTCCTTCGACGCGGCGGCCTGAGAACTCCGTGACCCGGAAGTTGACTCACCTGTGCAGGAGGCACCTTTTGACGCTGGTCCGGATGCAGCCCCGCTCGACCGAGGCCACAGCCGTAGGCAGCACGGTGGCCGACGCCATGGACACCGCCGGACCGCAGGTCTGTGACGACATGACCGTCGAGGTGGCCCTGTCCGTCATGGCCAGTGCTCGCACCGGGCATCTGCTCGTCCGCGACGACAGCGGCCTGGGTACCGGACTGGTCACCCAGTCTCAGCTCACCGCAGCCCGTGGCGGCTCGGCGCACTCGGACAGGGGCCAACCGCGGGACATCCCCGGCGGCCGGGGGCCGTTCACCTCGCCCGTGACGACCATGGCCGAAGCCGGGCACAGGATGCGCTACAGCCACGTCGACGCCCT
Source organism: Streptomyces sp. NPDC006261 (assembly GCF_040613515.1). Classification (NCBI taxonomy): domain Bacteria; kingdom Bacillati; phylum Actinomycetota; class Actinomycetes; order Kitasatosporales; family Streptomycetaceae; genus Streptomyces; species Streptomyces sp. NPDC006261. Next base: position 542 of record NZ_JBEXSI010000034.1, on the reverse strand, counting down.
GCCTGTGGCCGAGGAACACGGCAACGCCCCGGGCGTGTTCGCCCTCGCCCGCTGAGCCGTCCTCACCGCGGCAGGACAACTCCCTCTTCGTTTCTCTCCTTGTGAGGCATCATGCGCTGTGTCATCGCCCGCTTCCCGTTCGACCTGACCAGGAGCGGCGTCCTGGAATCGATGAAGGGCATCAAGCCCGAGCAGACGTCCGGCGAGTCCGTGATCATCGGGCGGCGCACCTACCCCGTCAAACAGGTCGGACAGGTCATCACACGCCAGGACCGCCGCGACTTCAGCGCAGGAGAAGTCCTGCGGGCCATGACCCAGCTCGGCTTCACCTGTCGCGACCTGGCCCCGGCCCCGGCACCCGCCCGCGTTCTCAACCCGTCGCAGCAGGCTTCCGCGATGCTCGGCGCCCCCGCGGCCGCCTGACAGACGGGCAGGCGCGAGCCGTCGGCAAGCATGAGTGAGGTCAGGTCGCCCGCACCCTTGATGACGGGGGTCATCAGGCCCTTCTCCGCGTCCACGGCGATGCCGATGTTCTCCGCGTC